>JANQSL010000242.1 GCA_028284075.1 Candidatus Sumerlaeia bacterium
TTCGGATTCCTCACATACCAGTAAATCGCCACCGGTACGACCGAAACTCCCGCTTCGACGGCCGGCTGGGTGAGCGGGGCATTGAATTGCAGAACCCGATCGCCGGAGGTCGTTGTGCCTTCCAGAAAGATGCAAACGCTCTGATTTGACTTCAGTCGTTCACTGACCGCAGTGATACTCTCGAGGAGATCCCGACCCGACAAACGGGATGTCAGCGGATGCTCGGCCCGCTCCAGAAGCCATCCGATAAACGGCCAGTCAGCAATTTCTCTCTTCGACAGAAAGAGTGTTGGCAGGGTGGCTGCGATAACCGGAATATCCCCGTAGGACACATGGTTGGCGGCGATTAAAGCTCCTTGTGGCGGCCTGGGACCGCGAATCCGGACGCGGATTGCCGCAAGACGCACCACCCCTCGCGCCCATCGGTGGGTGATTGACACGGCACGCGCCAGGCGTTTCCGCCGATCACCGCACAGTCCCACTCGCAATACCAGCTCAGGCACCAGCAAGAGCGTCCAAAGAGTGGATAAGCCGAGACGGAGGGCGGCTCGTAAATGATTGGTCGGCACCTGTTGCGGTGAACGCGGCGGGGGGGCGGGCAGGTCGACGGGAAGGCTCGGCGTCATCGTGAGAGGAGTGTCGTGACGTGCCGCATGGCAGCGCAAGAGTTCAGGCTATCGTCTGCTGCCAAGAATTTCGCCGCTGTCGAGGGACCAGGCTTTGAAGTTCTCAAAGAGGTTGGGGTCCCATTTTCCCGCCTCACACTCCTCCGACATGATACTTATGGCTTTCTCATGGGTGAACGCCTTCTTGTAGGGCCTGTCACTGCGCAGTGCATCATAGGCGTCCAGCAACTGAAACACACGTGCGAGATAGGGAATATCCGCATCTGCCAGACCGTCCGGATATCCGTTGCCGTCCCAGCGTTCGTGATGATTGCGCACGATGGGGACGACACGTTTCATGGTGACCAGCGGAGACAGCAGGTCGGCGCCGATCACCGTGTGCAGTTTCATGACCTCCCACTCTTCATCCGTCAACTTGCCCTCTTTCAGGAGGATTGCTTCCGGAATACCGATCTTGCCGATATCATGAAGCACCCCCGCATGTTCCAGGATGATGATATCCGGGTGCTCCAGACCGAGGGATTTGCCAAAGTCTCCTCCGGCTTTTGCGAGACGATCACAATGGTCTCCCGTCGAACCGTCCTTCGCTTCGACCGCCCGCGCAAGACTGGAGAGAACCTGTTCCGCGGCATCCAGGTTTTCCGTCAGACGTCGCAGTTTGCCTAATGACCGTATCCTTGCGGCGAGCTCCATACGGTCGAACGGTTTCGTTACAAAATCGTCACAACCCGACTCAATACCCATCAGCTTGTCATCACGCGTATCCAGACTGGTGACGAGAACAACAGGGATAAGCCGCGTGTCGGAGC
This sequence comes from Candidatus Sumerlaeia bacterium, assembly GCA_028284075.1. Classification (GTDB taxonomy): domain Bacteria; phylum Sumerlaeota; class Sumerlaeia; order SLMS01; family JAHLLQ01; genus JAJFLJ01. The sequence goes on from JANQSL010000242.1 coordinate 1,436, forward strand.
TTTCCTTGAGCCGGCGGCAGATATCATAGCCGCTGACCCCTGGCATCATGACATCGAGCAGCACAACGTCAGGCATTAATTCGCGAACCATTTTCTCCGCAACATCCGGATCGCTGGTGACAAAGCACCGGAAACCGGAAAGTGCACAGAATGCTTCGATCGTATCGAGTGATCCGCGGTCATCGTCGACCGCAAGAACTCGGATTTTATCACCTTCTGTCATGCCGAAAGGTTCCTCATTCTCTCCCCGTTGCGAGCCTCTCCCGAGCGAACTGGCGGACCTTTTCGCTGAGGCCACTGAGAGAAACGGGTTTGGCAAGATAGTCGGTGGCCCCGGCGGCAAGACACCGTTCCCGGTCACCGGGCATGGCAAGAGCAGTCAGTGCGATCACAGGCGTGTCTCGTGTGGCGTCACTTGCTCGCAACTGGTGCAGAACTTCAAGTCCTGTCAACTTCGGCATCTGAATATCCAGCAGGATGATGTCCGGCAGCCAGTCCAGTGCCGCCCTGAGTGCGGTGACTCCGTCGCTGGCCGCCTTCACTTCGCACCCCTTCGCACGCAGATACTCCGTCAGTGATGACTGAATGATCTGATTGTCCTCCGCCACAAGGACTCGGATCTTGTGCTCCGTTCCCGCTGTAAGAACCAGCACATTCCTTCCCGCGCTTTCGTCCACAAGATCGTCAACAAGTGCCTCGACTCGTGAGTTTGGTTCGTCCGCCTCAAGCACTGCGAGCTCGGCAAGCGTTGAATTGTCGATCGTTTCCGTCGGACCAATGTAGAGGGCGGGTATTCCACTCAGCGCGGTGACCTTTCCGATTCGTCCCACGAGGCGGGCGAGACTTTCTGTCATGGAGGACGCGTCGAAAACAATGAGGTCAGGTCGCTGATCGCCGTCGATTCGAATAATGTCTCCATCCGTGGCTGAATAGTGAAAGTGCCACCCACGGTTGCCCAGTACATCTCTCACCAGGCGCATTGTCTGACAGGAGCCTGCACCCGCCGACAGGTCCTCTGGTGGAAGCCTTGTGGACGTCTCCAGCTCCTGAAGGTCCGGTTCCGTGTAAGGCGTATGGTCCCTGGTCGATCGTTTCCATGGCATACGAATGGTGAACCGGCTTCCCTCTCCTTCTTTTGAAGACACCGAAACACCGCCATCGTGCAGTTCGATGAGGCGTTTGACAAGCGCCAGTCCGAGACCTGTGCCGGCATGTTCCCGGGTCAGTGCACCATCCAGTTGAACAAAAGGCTTGAAGAGAAGCCGCTGCTGCTCTTCCGAGATCCCGATTCCGGTGTCGTGGACTGTCATTGACAGCGAACCTGGCGGGTCATCCGCCAGAACCTTCAACCCAATGGTGCCACCGGATGGCGTGAACTTGAGCGCATTCGTCAGAAGGTTTATCAGGATCTGTTTGATTCGCCTCGAATCACCATAGACCGATTCCGCCTGTGGATCGATCTGGCACGTTACGTTCAACCCTTTGCGAGTCGCCTGCTGTTGAACAAAGCGCACGGTTTGTCGTGCAACGTCTGCAATCGGGAAGTCTTCGAAGTTCAGATCCAGTTTTCCAGCCTCGATTTTTGACAGATCGAGGATGTCGTTAATAAGCTCAAGAAGGTGACGCCCGCTTTCCTCAATTCGTGCAAGGGGTTTGAGTTGTTTCCTTGTGAGTTCTCCGTACACGCCCTCGCGCATGGCTTCCGCAAGCCCGAGCACGGAGTTGAGCGGCGTGCGAAGCTCATGACTCATGGAGGCGAGAAACTCGTCCTTGAGTCGTGTGGCGCGAGACAGCTGGTCGTTCGTATCTCGCAGCTCGGCCGTGCGCAGCGCCACTCTCGTTTCCAGATCGCGATTCAAACGGCGCAGCTCGGACTCTGCCAGGACCCGTTCGAATGCACCGGCACAATGGTCCGCCAGTGCTGCCAGCAGATGCAGATCATCCTCTGCGTAGGCGTTTTTTTTGTAACTTTGAATGGAGATCGCGCCGATCTCCGCGTCTTCCGTGCTGACCGGGGCGAAGAGCCGGGATTGCGACGGTTTGCCGCTTCCAAACTGCGCCAGGCCGCATTCTCTTGCCTCCTCCTCTGTGTCCACAAGTCGCGGTCCGCCGGGGATGACGCGGGCAATCCACGAATCGACGTTTTCGTGGTAGACTGCAGGCTTTGAGGTGATCTGTTTCCCGTCGACCGTATCAACGGCATACACGGTTTCAAGGGCTGATCGATCCGGCAGGAAGGTGTTGATGTAGGCGGAATCCCAACCGATCAGCCGATTTGCCGCCTCGAGAATGGTGCGGCCCGCTTCGGGAATCGACTTCGCCCGCGAAAGACTCCGGCCGAGTTTCGCAAACTCTTCCATCGCCTCGTGCTTGGTGAATTCCCTGCCCGACATCGACGGTCCTTCTCTGGGCGGTTTGCGCTCAAAAAGAGGTTCTTTGGCCCCTTATCGCACTTTCACACTATTATGGAAACGCAATGAGGCCAAAGGACTCAAGAGTCTTTTCATAATTCTCATGCACAAATGCGATAAAGTCCATCTGTATTATTTTCCACCCCTTAAATCCCTTAAATCGGGTGCCGGTTTATCCGCCGCTTATGATGTTACTGATGTGTTACACACATCGTGACAAAACCGAGCTACACATTGCCTCGAATCAAATCAAGATCACGCGGATCTCTCCGGAGGCACACCATGAAGGCTCACAGCAGGTTTTTCAGATCTCGCACGGAACAAATCGCTCTCTCAATTCTCGCCACAATACCGGCAGTGGCAGGCCTTGCTGCAGAGCCTTTCTCAACCGCTCCCGCCAACAAGATGGCCGACACCGCTTACCGGCTTCAGGTGGCAGAGACACTCGAAAGCAAGGCCGCTGCCAACAAGGCCGAGGCCGTTTCGAAAGCCCTGCGCAACAGGTGGAAAATCAGCGGAAACTATAAGCACGGGGGTGGCTTCGAGTTGATCGAGGTTTCGCCCGCGGGTATTCCCGTCTACTTTGAAACTCTCTCAGCCGTTTCCGCCATTTCGACAGGCTCAATGGAACTTCACGACGAAGGCATACTTCTCGGCGCGAACGTCAACGTTGGCATTTGGGACCAGGGTGCCGCCCGCGCAACTCACCAGGAATTTGCAACTGTCGTGAATCAAGAGACCG
>JANQSL010000246.1 GCA_028284075.1 Candidatus Sumerlaeia bacterium
TGACGCGGGTGGCTCGAGCGGCCGTGGCAAGAAGATCGCCCCGCCCGTCACCGGTCACGTCAGGGATACCGAGTACACGTCCGCCGAAATCCACCGCCTCCGCTGTGGCACCTGTTTCCGCCCGTGGGAAGAGGAAGGTGCGGACGAACTGCCGGTTCTGCCCGTTGAAGATATGAACAAGGCCGCGCTTGTCGCCGGACGCCCCCACATAGGTTGACCCAACGATGTCCGTCACGCCGTCACCCGTGACGTCGGGAATTGCCGACACCGAGTAACCGAAGGCAATGGCGCCCGCATCGGGAAGGGGCGAGTCGATGGTGTCGATCAATGAGCCGTTCGCACCGTTACAGAGAAAGATTTTCCCCGGAATCGACCCGGAAAGGGGGAAGTTTCCGACAAGAATTTCGTCAATGGAATCCCCCGTTAAATCGTTGATGGCTGCCACGGACCAGCCAAAGGCTTGGCGCTCCAACCCTGCAGGATGTTCGATTCGAAAGAGTTCCTGGCCGGTTTCCGGGTCCGCCACAAAGACGAGGCCGTTGTCCAGCAGCGCCGCGTCGGTGTCATAGTATGGTGCACCAGCGACAACTGCCCGGCCGCTGGCGGTCGCTGTGGTGGCGATGCTTGCCAGAGAAAACCCGAACCAGGCGTCCCAGTCCATTGTGCCCTGAGGAGCAGGCGCATCGATGCGGGTGAGCGGGCGTTGCGTTCTGCCGGAATAGACAAATACCGCGCCGGGCGCGAAGGTCGACTGTCCCACTGTCTGAGGGGCAAAGTTGTCTCCCACCAGAAAGTCCGCCCACCCGTCGCCATCGACATCCGGCATGGCATGAAGGGCGATGCCGAAGTTTACGCTGATATCGTCCGGCGGGACGATCTGAGCCATGGCGCTTCGTGCCAGAACCGATGTGACGGCAATGCCAAGTATCATACGAATATCGATCATGCCTTTTGCTCCGCCGTCCGCCCCAGGTGCGGCAACCCGAATGCGCAGAAGTCCCGTTTTTGAACAAAACGGCTCGCGTGTTGTCCTAACCAGGAGAAGGAAGATTTCATCATTCTCGAGGAGTGGAGCCATGAGTCAACTCAGTGATCGCCTGATGACCACCCTGGCGATCATCATGATCGGAGGTGCTCTGTCGGGCTGCAGCCTGGCGGGCAAGCGCCGTTACATTGCGGAGAACAAGCAGGAGTACGTGCAAATTGCCATCCTCAACGGGAGAGGGTTCGACAACAGCAGGGGCAGGTATCTGTTGGCCGTCTATGATGATGAGCTTCCTGACCAGCGGAGTTTGTCCCTTCTCCAACTGTATTCATTACAGGCAGGCGACTGATTCACGTTTTCCGTGACAGGCGGCATGGTCCTGCACCACTCTGACTTCGACGTTCTTTGGAACGGGGGAGGTTCCTCATGCCCCGCTTTGTCCACGCAACTTTCGTCCTTGCCGTTGTCGGCATTGTTCCGGCTTTCGCTCAGTCAAACAAGTCCGCGGTCGCTCTCAGTGAGATGCAGACACTGGCGAATGCCATGGCTATCGTTGAAATCGATACCGGCTATTTCACGACGCTGGAGAATCTCGACGATTTACCGTCAGTTACCAGCGTCAACGACTTCGACTATATCAACGATATGGGAGGTGCGCTGGCTCTCAGGCCAACACGCGGGGATTTTGATAACAATCCGCGGGTTGACTTTCTGAACCTGCCCGCAACCTTCGGCTGGCTCGGCCCCTATGTCACGGTGCAGTCATCGCGCATTGAGGATGCCGCCGGCGATTACGATGAGGGGTCGCCCCTGGACCCCTGGGGAAATCCCTACTACTTTTATTCTCCCGTGGGGTTGATTGATCCAAAGGTTGAAAATGTCACGCTGCGCTTCTATGGTGACGAATTTGCCGACTATCGTATCGTCAGCCACGGTCCGGACGGCCTTTTCAATACAGGCGACGATCTGACGCGATTTGTCGCTTTCGTGAACGTCAGTGCGGGACAGATCAGCAGCACCCGTATCGTCTTGAATTCCGGCAAGGGTGCCGAACCGTATGAGGTGCGCGTGAAGGGCTTTCGTTTTGGCAACCCGGGAACGCTGACGGTGGACGGCATTGCCCTGTCACCTTCGTCCTGGACCGATCAGCTTGTTACGGCTCCCATTGCCTTTATTCCGGGGCCGAGCGCTGACACGGAACTGATAACGGCTCTCAATAATACGCTGACGTTTGAACAGGTGATTGATGAGACGCCGACGGCGAGTGTGGAAGGCTGGGAGCTCTACAACTAGAGTTGATTATGAAGTGGCTTTCGGTTGTCCATTGATCACTTGAGCTTCCATCGTTTCTGTTCCACAGGCGCGACTTTTTCTTTCACTTCCCGTTTCAACTTAACCCTTTTTTCCTTTTGAACGGGCGGCTCATCGTCTTCCAGTACTCCACCCGCGTGCATTGTCGAGCGTGCAAGCTCCCAACCTGTCAGGCCCGCCAGTCCGATGAGCACCCAGCCTGCGCGAATGTCGTTGAGCACATCAATGCCGCCTATGACGAGGGCTCCCAGCCCGGCCGCCCATCCGGCGATGCGCGGGGTGTTGGGCATTGAGAGCCATGCCAGCGTTGCCGCCACAATCAGGGTTGGTTGTGGCAGAACACCCGTCGGCGAGAAAAAGAAGGGCCGGATCCAGCCGCGCGTGAACATGGGATAGTAAATGGCGAACACAAGGGCGGCGAGGCCAACGGCGCTTTTCCATCCGGCATCCCCTTTGGCGCTCCATTCGCCCTCGGGTTTTGCAACGGCAATCCCGAAACAGATCGCCACCACCAGCGAAACGACGGCAATTCCCACTGGAACGGTCGCCGTTCCGGAGGGCATGTTGGGTTGAGTGGCAGTGCTGACCAGCATCCATGCGGAGATCAGCAGCTGTGTGCAAACCACACCGGCAAACAGTTGCTCACCCGGTCTGCGGACCCGCTTGTGGATCAAAAGCACCACGGAAATCAGCGCGATTTTTCCGACAAAGCCGGATGCACCGTGGATGACTGCAAGCTGGGTGTAAAATCGTTCCAGTTCCATGAGTTTCAGTGTTGAGCCAGTTGTGTCGCCGCGGCGCGGAATCCGCGCGCTTCCTCAAGAAGGGATTTTGCCGCCTCCAGCGTGGCCGGGGAAACGGAAAGCTTTGCACTGTTGTCCTGTTCGTCAGGAGCTTCATCGTGGTCGCCAAGCCCCGTTGACTTCTGGCGCCGCAACCGCTCCTGCATCAGTTTCAGGATGTGTTCGGCGTTGTCCACGCCGCGAAAGTAACCAAGGTGCATGTTGAAGACCTGCTGTTTGCCCTGGCCTTCGGACTGCACGTTCACAGCACCGCCTCCACCGGCCGTTTGCACCTTCAAATCGGAAATGCCAAGCCAGCGCTGGATCGGGCCTTGTGTGATTTCGATGTTCTGGATGTTTGCAAAGGTCATTGTCATCTCCCGGACAAACCAGATGCCCTCGCGAATGCGGAGGCTTCTGTCCGTCACCTTGTACCATCGCATCTCATAGTCCAGCCGCAGCGTCATGAACGAAAAGGCCGCCTGGCCAATGAGAAAGAGAACCATTGCGAGGGCTGCCAACGGGAGAAGGATTCGTGCCTCCGGTTCGTCCACAGCGATCGCCGCCACCAGGCACGCGATTGCTCCGCCCCCCAGGAGCAGTGCAAGGAACGCCTGACCGATACACCAGGTTGCGATCTTATATTTCAAAAACTGTGGCGATGCACGGAACACATGAAGGCTTTGCTCCTCGCCAAAGGGTGCGGGAGGCTCCGGCGGAAGCCGCAGAATCCTGATGACCATACCGCGCAACGGATTAGCCATGGGGGGGCTCCTCCCGCTCACGAGCGGCAATCGTTTCCAGTGCTTCCCGTGCAGTCCGAAGTTCCTGTCCGAGTTCGCGCATGACACTCACGAGTTCCGTGTCTCCCGTTCCGGCCGCAGTGCCTGTCGCCGCGGGATGGCCGGAAGGAATCGGAGGAGGCAGTGACTCCTTCCCGTCGCCCCTGCGGTACCCCCGCATTCTGGTGTAGAGGAAGTTGCGCACTTCCTCGAATTCCAGGATTCCCTCGATTTTCATCTCCGCCCCCGCGCTTCCGCTGGCGGTTTGAATATGAATGTCCGCCAGTCCCAGCCACCGCTGAATGACACCACTCGTGAGGTGGATGTCCTGAATACGAGCGTAGGTCAGGTTGATCTGCTTCCTGAACAGAACCCCCCAACTCATGCTGATTCCCTCGTCGTCGATCCGGTAGCGCATTGTGTGATACCGGAAAAACAAATAGGGAAGCGCCAGCAGTGAAATCGGCGGTAGCAGGAAGGACTGAATAAAGTAGTAGGTCAGCAGTTTCCCGTTAGGCCGCTCGATGGCAAAGATGGGTTGCGCGTCCATGGTTGCCTCCTGGGCAGGGATATGCAACCCATCATCCCGATTCTTGCGCGGGCAACAGGATACCATGTCACTTCGCGTCATTCGCAAACGTCTCAAAGACCTGGCGGACCCCGAGCAGGCTGAGTTTCTTCAGCGGTTCTTCAAGACCGGGCCCGGGGAGTATGCCGCAGGTGACCGGTTTATGGGCATTCGCGTGCCCGAGACTCGTCGTCTTGCACGCGAGTTCCGCACGACTTCCCTGGCAGACTGTGAACGGATGCTCCAGTCCGCATGGCACGAGGAACGTCTTCTCGCTCTTGTGATTCTGACGCTGCAGTTCGACAAAGGCGATGAGCCGTTGCGCCGCCGGATTTATGAACTGTATCTTGCCAATACTGACCGAATCAATAACTGGGACCTTGTGGATGTCTCCGCCCACAAGATTGTCGGGGTCTGGTTGGCGGACCGCAGTCGGAGACCTCTCTCCGGACTGGTCAAATCGGAGTCTCTCTGGGAACGGCGCATTGCGGTTATCGCAACGCTTGCTTTTATCAAGCGCGGCGAACTGGACGATACGTTCAATCTTGCAAGGCGACTTCTTCATGACGACGAGGATCTCATTCACAAAGCCGTCGGCTGGATGCTACGGGAAGCGGGCAAGGTGGACGAAGCGCGTCTTGAGGTCTTTCTGGGAAAGCATGTCAAAAACATGCCGCGCACGATGCTGCGCTATGCCATCGAGAAACTCCCCGAAACAAAACGGAAACAGTGGCTGGCAAGGTAGTATTGTCGAGAGGCGATGAATTTCAGTCAGCCTGGTTGAGACGTTTCCGGAACTCCTCTTCATCCCAGATCGTTATTTCCAGTGTCTGTGCCTTGTCGTGCTTGCTGCCGGGGTTTTCTCCCACAACGACGACATTGGTTTTTTTCGAGACGCTTCCGGTCACTTTTCCGCCGCGCTTTTCAATGTCTTTCTTTGCCTCGCCACGGGTCATGGAACTCAGTTCGCCCGTCAGAACGAACGTTCTGCCGTCAAAATCCTCGTCGCGGTTCTGTTCACGCTCAGTGGCTGTTTTGTCTTCCGGTGGGTTGACGCCGGCCTCTCGGAGCCGACGGATGAGTTCCAGGTTTTCCCGTCGCTCGCGAAACTCGATGATTGCATCCGCAATAACGTTTGTTTCCTGCTCGCTGAAACTCGTTAACTCTTGCCGCGTGGCTTCAAGAAAACGGTCCAGTGTTCCAAACCGTACCGCAAGTTCCTGTGCGCTTTGTGCACCAACCTGACGAATGCCGAGGGCAAAAACAAACCGGGCCAGAGACTGTTTCCTGCTTTGTTCGAGAGCATCGATCAGATTTTCCGCGGAACGATCTCCCTGTCGTTCCAGTGAGGAGACCTGTTCTGGCGTGAGGCCGTAGAGATCCGCGACGTCGTTGATCAGCCCCGCGTCCACCAGTTGATTGACAACCTTTTCCCCAAGCCCTTCAATATCCATCGCGTTGCGGCTCGCATAATGCTGGATCCGCTCGCGCACCTGGGCCGGACAGCCCACGTTGACGCACTGCAGAGTGGTCGTTGGTTTCTTTTTTGTCCCACCTTCAATTTCAATGAGCGTGGAGCTGCAACTCGGACATTTTGACGGAATGTCGACACCCTTTTCCTTACCTGTTCGGAGACTGTCGATCACCCGCAGAACTTTCGGAATGATCTCGCCTCCTTTTTCGACCATGATGGCGTCATTGATTTTGAGGTCCAGTCTGCGGATTTCACCCACGTTGTGGAGTGATGCCCGCTTGACTGTCGTTCCCGCCAGTTGCACCGGTTCCATGATGGCAACCGGCGTGACGGCACCCGTGCGGCCGATGTTCCATTCCACCTCCAGCAGTTTCGACTGAGCCTGTTCCGCACTGAACTTGTAGGCGGTGATGGCGCGTGGTGCTTTTGCGGTGGCACCGAGCTCGGCCTGCCAGTCGAGCCGGTTGAGTTTTATCACAAGCCCGTCCGTTTCGTACCCCAGTTCCTTCCGCTTCGTTTCCCAGGCCTGTGTCAGCTCAATGGCGGCATCAATTCCCGCGCAAACCGCGCGTTCGTGGTTCACACGAAATCCAAGCCCCTCGATAAAATCAAGAAATTCCGAGTGTGTTGGTGGAAGATCGAAGTCCACCTCGCCGAACGCGTAAGCAAACATCGTAAGAGGTCGTTGCGCCACCATGCCTGTGTCCAACAGTTTCAATGTTCCCGCCGCCGAATTGCGCGGATTCGCAAACGTTGGTTCTCCACGTTTTGCCCTGTCCTCGTTCATTTTGTCGAACGCTTTCCGTTCGTAGTAGACCTCTCCGCGAACTTCCAGAACACCCGCACCTTTCGGGAGTTTGACACCAGCGGGTATGACGTTAATGGTTCGGAGGTTTCGTGTAATATCGTCCCCCTTGCGTCCGTCGCCCCTCGTTGCACCAAGGACAAATGCCGCTGTACCATCTTCCCCGCGTTCGTACCGCAGATTCACCGCAACCCCGTCAATCTTCAGCTCGACCACGTATTCCACGCCGCTTGCAGGATCGATATCCAGGCGCTTGCAGTTCGATTCGTGCCATTGCCGCAGTTCATCCGCATTGTATGTGTTCGAGATGGACATCATGCGAACGGCGTGAGGGACCGTTGCAAATCCGTCGGCGAGATCGCTGCCGACCTTCTGTGTGGGAGAGTTCGTGGCTTTCAGGTTCGGGTGCAGTTCTTCAAGATCCTGCAATTCCTTGAGGAGAGCGTCGTATTCACGGTCGCTGATTTCCGGTTCCGCCTGAACGTGGTACAGCCAGTTGTGGCGCTCAATTTCATCACGCAGTTCCTTGATGCGCTTGGCGGGCGATGTCATGAATGACTCCTGGGCCGGCGTGTGGGGTGCTTCCCCTTGTCCCCGGACGGTCTCTGCGGATCAATGGGCAACAAATACATGGGCGGCCGTGAATTTGCATCCTGACATCACTTTCTTTATCCACTGCTTTGCGGGCCTCGTGTCGGTCATGGATCCCATTGGGGCCATTCCCATCCTGTTAAGCGTCACAGCCAACCGGTCAGCCCTTGAGACCCGGCGCATTGTCAGGACCACGGTGATTGCCTCCACGGTGGCGCTCCTGCTGTTCGGTTTGGTTGGCAACGCCATCCTCGATTTTTTCGGCATCAGCATGCCTGCTTTTCGCGCCAGCGGCGGCATCCTCATTCTGCTGATGGCCATTTCCATGATGCATGGGGAGCCGCGCCGTGCCAAGCACACGAAGGAGGAGGAAGCGGAGGCCGCTGAAAAGGAGAACGTCGCGGTTGTTCCTCTTGCCATTCCGCTTCTTGTGGGCCCCGGCACCATGTCCACCATGGTTCTTCTGTCGGATCGAGCCGACACACTTGAACTGGATGCCGTTCTTGTGGTGGCGATGTTGGCGGCAATTGTCGTGACGGCCCTCTGTCTGCTCTCCAGCGAACTTCTCCGCCGTATTTTGGGGGAGTCGGGCATCCGAATCGCCTCTCGCGTCATGGGGCTGATTCTTGCAGCCATGGCCGTTCAGTTCATTGCCGACGGCATGCTTGAACTCTTTCCGGGGCTGGCTGCATCGCACACATGAGCACGAATAATCAGCAGACTTCATTTCTCGGACGAATCGCCATCTTCCTCGAGATGATCAAGTTTTCGCACTCTGTCTTCGCACTTCCGTTCGCTCTGGTGTCAATGCTGGTGGCGGCGAAAGGCTTTCCCGGAGCCGGAGTTTTTTTCTGGATTGTTGTGGCCGCGGTTTCCGCCCGAACGGCGGCCATGTGCTTCAACCGGATTGCTGATCGCCATTTCGATGCGAGGAACCCGCGCACAAAAAACCGGGCTCTTGTCACGGGTGAGCTGTCACTGCGGTTCGCATGGGGAGCGCTTGCTCTCTCCGTCCTCTTTTTCCACCTCGCGGCAGGCATGTTGAACTATACATGCCTGTTACTGGCACCTCCCTGCCTGACAATCCTGTTCTTCTACAGCATGACCAAACGGTTTACGAGTTACTCCCACCTGTTTCTCGGTGTCGCACTGGGACTTGCGCCCGTCGGGGCCTGGATTGCTGTCACTGGCGGTTTGTCATGGTTTCCCGTCTGGCTTGCATTGGCCGTGTTGTTCTGGGTGGGAGGGTTCGATGTTCTTTATTCCTGCCAGGACCATGAAACCGATACGGCCGAAGGTGCTCTGCATTCCATTCCGAAGCGCTATGGCATTGGTGGTGCTTTGAAAATCGCTCGCCGTTTTCACGCTCTCGCTCTTGCGCTGTTCGTATTGGCATGGTGGGCGGGTTCACCGCCCCTGGGTTTGTTCTTCGCCCTGGGGCTTGTCGGAGTTGGCCTGCTGCTTAATCATCAGCACAGTCTCTTAAGCCCCGGAGATCTCTCCCGCATTGATGCCGCCTTTTTTGGCGCCAATGGAAAGATCAGTATCGGTTTGCTGGCGTGCGCCGTGCTGGATTTCTTCATATAGGAGCTTCCGGTTTCTCAGGCGCCCTGAAGCTTATTTCGCGTCGGCTTCCGAGAGGATGGCCGCAATCTCGTTGCCGAGACGCTCTGAGAAAATCGCCGCACCTTGTTCATTAAGGTGATTTTGATCGTACCACAGATCAAGGTCGTAAATTTCCGGAGCGGAATCGAGAGGCGAGAAATTCAGGACACGCTGGGATGTCCCGGATGTTTTCATCCAATCCACAATTTGCGTGGCATAGCGCGGTTCCTTGAGCGTTGGCCGAATCATGAGCACCAATTTGATTTCATTCTTCGCACAGAAACTCACAATGTCATTTAAAGTGTCTCCAACACCATGGGGCAGTTTTGAATCCGGGTCACCACCACCGTGACGTTTGCCTTTTAACAGTGCTTCGGCATACAGGTCACGATAAGTCATAAAGGCTTCATGGACGGCAATGCGTCCATGAGACGGGTCGTTTTCCGAACTCAGGTAGCCGTCCTCGATCGCCTCCCAGTTTTCCCCCTGGCGATCGTTACGGATAAAGCGCGACGCCAACATGCCGGTATTTGTCAGGTTGTAACCTGTAGAGCCGATCCGCTTTCGTGTTTCGTTCAGCCCCCACTTCCATGTTTCGGAGATTCGCCATGAATGCTTCAGTCCTGGCAGGAGATTCTCCGGTGAATGAAACCGAACGGCACGGACGGATTTCCAGTTATCGCCGTTCGTCAGAAGTCGCGGTCCCGGTTCAAGGACCACCATCTTGAGAGCCGTCGGCTTCATTTCCATGATTTCGCGCAGCACCACCTGCATTTCCGGCAGAGAATGAGCCGGCATTCCGAAATTGTAGCTGTCGACATGTTGTCCTCTCCTGGCGGCGGAAGCATTGACGACAGTGGGATTCACGGAGCGATATGTGCTGCTCGTCCCGACGAACAAAACATTCCATTCGTCGCGCCGGGATTCAAACTCGGCGAGTTTCAGGTCCATGAGTTGTGGCTGGGCCTTGATCGCGGGTTGTCTCAGTATGGCGGCACTCGCCAGAAATGCCGCGATCATGACAAGCAGCGCGGCGGCGTGCGATTGCAGGCGGTTCAGCATGGGCGTCACGGTTTCTCCAAAGTCCTCAGAACTGAAAATAAATGAACGGGTTGTAACCCACTCGCATGGTGGCGACAGCCAGAGCAAACACAGCTCCGTAGGCGGCGGCAAAAAGACAGCGCGGCGCTCCGAGGACAATTCGCTTCCATGTTGTCCCGGCGGTAACGGAATGAATTGCCAACAACCCCGCGAAGACAGGCAACAAGGCTGGCGACAGTTGATTGTCTCCCCAGGATTGAAAGGTCAGAAACGGTTTCATCAACAACCATGCTTCCTGCATGTCCGCACTGCGAAAGACGATAAATGTCAATGCCATCCACCACCAGACCCAAAGTATTCCCGGCAGCCTTCTGAACGTGATCAGTTTGTCCTCCCGGCCCGGTTTCAGCCCCGTAATGAGTGAGAGCGAGCGTTCCAGTGACAATGCCAGTCCGTGCATGAACCCCCACAGCACGAATGTCCACGCCGCGCCGTGCCACAGCCCTCCCAGTGTCATGGTGGCGATCAGGTTGAAGTGGTTGCGAAGGGGTGAGCAACGGCTGCCGCCCAGCGGAATATAAAGATAGTCCCGCAACCATGTGGAGAGACTGATGTGCCAGCGTCTCCAGAATTCGCCCATGCTTGCCGAGAGCCACGGATGCGCGAAGTTGACACCCAGATTGTAGCCCAGAAGCCCCGCGCAGGCGATGGCCATGTTCGAATAGCCCGCGAAATCGCCATACACCTGAATTCCAAAGCCGATCAGCGCCATCCATGTGGAAAGCCAGTTGTACTGCATCGGTTCATTGAAAAAGGCCTCAACAGCGGGAGCCAGATTGTCGGCCACACAGGCTTTCTTGACAAACCCCAGCAAAAAAAGAACGAGACAGGCTCGAACGTTGACTTTCGAATATCGTTTGATGTTCGACAGCTGTGGAAGAAACTCGGATGCACGAACGATGGGACCCGCGACCAGTTGCGGGAAGAAGGCGACGAACAGGGCGAAGTCGGGAAGGTCGGTGACAGGCTGCAGACGCCGCCGGTAAACATCGATGGTATAGCTGAGAGTCTGGAACGTGTAAAAGCTTATGCCAACGGGAAGGAGAATCTTCATGACCGACATATTGAATTGAAAGCCGAGAAACTGTAGCAGGCTCTCCGCCGAAGTCAGAAAAAAGCCAAAATACTTGAATGTTGCAAGGAGGCCGAGATTCACTCCCAGACTGATGAGTAAAAGCGTTTTTCGCCTCGCTGAATCCTGAGCCCCGGGCAGTGAGCAGCCGACGATATAGTCCACACCCGTTGAAATCCAGATAAGCGAAAGAAATCGCCAGTCCCAGGCTGAATAAAAGGCATAGCTGCAAAGGAGAAGGAAGAGTTTTCGGTTTCTGTTGGAACGCAAACTCCAGTAAACGAGAAAAACCGCGAGGAAGAACGCAAGAAACCGAAATTGAGAAAAAATCACGAAGTGGCCTTGTCGGTCATCGTCGCCGGACGGAGTTTTCGCCGGTAACTCTCAAAGCGGCGCTCAACAAAACACGCCGCAGAGCGATCATTGAATCGAGTCTGTTCAGTTTCAAGGAGTGTATCGAAAAGGAGACCGGCGACTCGCGGTGCAAGTCAATCGTCTTCGTTCGGCCAGTAGAGGAGGACCGAAAGCGCGCCCAGCACGCCACCCACCAGTCCAATGGTTCCGAAAGGCAGCCACATCGGCAGTCCGACAAAAATGCCGTAACCCGCCGCCCAGGCTTTTCCGAAGAGCAGCAGAATTACCACATTGGCCAGAATCGCTCCGATCGGAATCATGAAACAGAACGCCATAGCCCGTGTTCCGGCGCCGCCTTTGCGGGTTGGCCGGTCAGAGGACCACTTCGCTTTTGCCCAGGGATCTTCCTCGGGTTTTCGCATGGATCAGGCTCCCTGTGCACACAATACGGCCTCGGCAACAGGCTATTCAGACGGTGATTGGTGGCAACCGCACTTGAATACCGTGGCGATCCCGGAGTAGAAAATCCACAGACCTCAGGAGGAAACCCTTATGTACACCGCCGCCGCTGCCGCCGCCCACCATGCCTACAATAACATTTCGCGCAATGCGGGAAACGCCATCGACACACAGACGCGATCCAGTGTCCAGGAGTTGGAGAACCGTGTTGAGAAACAGAATCTGATTATCCAGACGCTTCTCATGCTCCTGCTCGAAAAGAAGGTTATTCACGAAGATGAATTCAAGGACTGGATGGCCTACGTGGATGAACTCGACGGTGTCCGTGACGGAAGAGTCCGTGCCGACAAGACCCCTCAGACCTGCCCGAAATGTCAGCGCAACAATGCCCCCAGTGCGGTCAAGTGTCAGTACTGCGGCGAGGAACTGGAACACGACTTTCTCTTCAGGCGCCCGGAGTAGCTCGTCGCGGGCGAGTTTCAAACTCAGGTCTCACCGGGCTGTTCTCCATCCGGAGCACTTTGACAATCGCGTTGCGTGCTTCCTCGGCCACCTGCCGGCGCGATTTTCCGACAGTTGAAATCGGCCGGCAACGCGTTACATCGACACAGATGCCCTCCACGCCGTGGAAACGCCAGATGTGGGGCGCAAAAGTATCGTCCCGCCAGTAAGCCACGTCATGCCGGACACTGATCTTCGGATTCCT
>JANQSL010000263.1 GCA_028284075.1 Candidatus Sumerlaeia bacterium
GTTCAGTCATGGGAGGATTTCGAGCGGTACGACTGGCCAAAGAAGGAAGATGTGTCTTACCGCAACTTCGAGGAAGCGGTGAAGCATCTGCCGGACGGCATGAAAGTCATCGGCCAGTATGGCGACATTTTCACCTCAACCTGGGAGATGTTCGGATTCGAAACCTTCGCCATGATGATGTTCGAAGATCCGGATCTTGTCGATGCGGTAATGGATCGAATTGCGGATGTCGTTCTCAGTATGTTTGAAAACATGGCGCAAATCGAATGCATCGGTGCAGTGTGGTACAGTGACGACATCGCTTACACGGCGAGCCTGATGGTCGGGCCGGATTTTCTGAGAGACAAATTCTTTCCGCGGCTGAAGCGGATCGGCGAATATGCCGCAGCCCGGGGTATTCCGCTGATCTATCACACTGACGGTGTTCTCTGGGATGTCTTCGATGACATCATGGATTCAGGAGTAAAAGCTCAACACCCCATCGAGCCCAAGGCGATGGATATTGTCGAAGTGAAGGATCGTGTCGGCGACCGCCTTTGCCTTTGTGGAAACATCGACGTTGATCTTCTCAGTCGCGGAACGCCGGAAGACATCGGGGAGTTGGTCAGAAAACGGATTGATCAGCTTGGTGACAGGGGCGGGTGGTGCCTTGGTTCTTCCAACTCGGTACCGGATTATGCGAAACTCGACAACTACATTGCGATGGTCAAAACCGGCCTCGAGTGCGGCCGCCTTGGGGAATAAACAGGACAACTCATGCAAACCACAGTGACCACTTCACGCGAGCGCATTCGCGCCGCCCTTTCCCACAGAGAGCCTGATCGTGTCCCCATCGACCTGGGAAGCTCGCCCGTGACGGGAATTGCCGCGTCCGCCTACGAGCTTCTGAAGAAGGAGTTCGGTGTTGAACTTCCGTTGTGCATTGCAAGCGGAATGCAGATCGCCTACGTCGATGAAGTGGTGCAGAAGCGCCTGGGTTGTGACGTTCGGCGTGTGGGAGCGATGCCGCAAAGCTGGATGGACTGGACGTTTTCCGACGGCACATACGGACTGATCGATGCGGACTGCCGTATTCAGCGATTCGACGACGGGTCGCAGAGGATCTCTCTCGATGGCGGGGGGGAACTCTTCATGCCACCCGGCGGATGGTTCTTCGATCCCGTCAGCGAAACGGCGCCGATGCGGAATGTTGGCAGTGTTTCCGAGGTTGAGGAATTCTATTCGCGTCTGCCACGGAGCCCTTCGTCAGAAGTTGCGGAACAGATCGTCAACGACGCCGAACGGCTTCACGCTGAAAACGAACACGCTCTGTTTGGCGATTTTGCGTCTGCGGTGTTCGAGTCCTGGCAAAACCGCGGGTTCGAGGCATACCTGATGGATTTTCTCGAGCAACCCGACGTTGCCGACGCGCTCATGCGCCTGCATGCGGACTACTGGCTGGACTACTGGAGGCCGGTTCTCGAACGCATGGGACATACCCTGGATGTTATCTGGGTGTCAGATGATCTGGGGTCGCAAAACTCGCTGATCGTTTCAGAAGATACCTACCGCGATATGGTGAAACCGCTTCATGCGCGCCTCTGGAGCGAATTGAAGCGTCTGGCTCCGAACGCAAAACTGTTCCTTCACAGTTGCGGCGCCATCGAACCTCTCATTCCCGATTTTATCGAACTGGGAGTCGACATTCTGAATCCGATTCAGGTGTCGGCTCGTGGAATGGACCCGAAAGTGCTCAAGGAAAAGTATAGCAAAGACATTGTTTTCTGGGGTGGCGGAGTGGATACACAGAACGTCCTGCAACAGGGAACGCCGGATCAGGTTCGCGAAGAGGTGCGCCGCCGCATCGATGAACTGGCGCCTGGCGGCGGCTACGTGTTTGCCACGGTGCATGACATTCAGCCGGGAACGCCGGCGAAGAACGTGATCGCGGCTTTCGAAGCCGCGGCTGAACGTGGGGCATACTAGCCCAGCGCCAGTTCCATCGCGAACAGTTCGTCGAACTCCTCACGTCCCGCAAGTTCCACGAAGCGAACCTGATCTAACAGTGCGGTGGCCTCTCTGCGGGCACTCCGGTTCAGAAGAGCCTTGCGCGCCCCCTCAAGGGATGAATTACCCGCGGAGATGACGGCGGCATGAGGTCCGGCAGGTGTGAAGCCCAGCGAGCGGGCCGCTTCAGGGCGGATGAAGTTTCCGAAAGCTCCCGCGACAAAAACCTGCTCAATCGCCTCAGGAGTTGTTTCCGCCTCATCGCAAAGAGTTTTCCATGCACTTGTAATGGCTGCCCGCGCCAGTTGAAACTCGCGGATATCTTTTTGAGTCAGCCACACATCGCGCTCCGCACCCTCGGCTTCGGATTGCACGAGAAACCTTTCGGTGCGCGGGCCCCTTGCATCGAGTCTTTTCAGAAGCAAAGGATGCAGTTCGGTTGAGGGGTGGGATACATCGGCAAAAAGACCGGTGGCCTGGATGACACCGGCCTCCCGCAGGGCGGCAATTGCGTGGACAAGTCCGCTCCCACAGAGCCCCTTTGCGGGGGCTTCTTCAATGGTTGTGACGGTACAAAGGCCTCCTTCAATGCGAAGGTCGTCGATGGCTCCTGGTTCCGCACGCATTCCGAACTCAATGCAGGCTCCCTCCAGAGACGGACCGGCCGGAGCGGACGCCGCAAACAACTCTCCCTCATGGGCGAGAACCACTTCGCAGTTCGTGCCGATATCGATCAGGAGACTTGTTTGGGTTTTGCCCATCATGTCACAAACGATCAGGCCCGCCACCGTGTCTCCACCAAC
>JANQSL010000268.1 GCA_028284075.1 Candidatus Sumerlaeia bacterium
TCGAGTCCGCTCAGAACCATCTGGCCACGATCACCGGGCGGGGCGGTTTCGCGATCCGATGGCCGCTCTGGCGCTTCGAGACTGAGTTCTCCGTTTGGAACGGCACCAATGAATTCGATGATGCCGGCACGAATCTCCTGGGTTGTTTTGCCGCTCGGACGCTCCGCGCTCTTGTGAACCTGAAGATCAAAATTGCCGCGCTCGCCCTGAAACCAAACAGCGAAACGTTTCAGATCCTCATGCCCGGCAAGACGTTCCTCCACAGCGGCGACGGTCACGCTTGTCTCGGAGGTTTTGGTGCCGGGAGACATCGTCAGGTAAACACGAATGAAGTCCTGTGTCTCATCCCGGCTTGTCGTGGACTGCCGCACCGCTTCGCATGCCTCGAGAAACGTGAAAGCGAGAAGAACGGCAATGATCGCGAGGACGCGTCCCCGATGGCGTATCGCGGACTTGAGTATCCAGCGGTAGAGTTCGCGAAGACGGCTCCGGGATGGATTGAGGCGCTCTGCGGCGTGCTGAAACTCCTGCTCGCCGCGAATGCCCTTGTGGCGGATCACGGATCGGAGGGCACGCGACGTCAGCATCGCCGAGAGAGACAGTGCGACCAGAAGCGACAGCATCAGAGGAAATGTCAGCGCAAGAGCGGGCTCTTTGATGAAGAGTCGAAAGTCGCCCTCCACAAAGAAGAGTGCGAGAAACGGGACGCATGTCGTGAGTGTCGATGCAAACAGAGCGCGGCCGACCTCTCCTCCTCCAAGCTCGGCCGCCCGCAGCGCATCCATGTGACGCTGGAAATAAAGCCGGAAGCAGTTTTCCACAACGACGATGGAATTGTCCACAAGAATGCCGACTCCGAGCGCGAGACCGATGACGGAGAAGACGTTGATGCTCATGCCGGTGGCATAGAACAGGTTGAAAACCGCAACGATGCAAATAGGGACAGAAATAAAGATAATGCCCGCAATGCGCCAGGAGCGGAAGAACACCAAAGGAACAAGCAATGCAAGCGCAGCGCCCTGAAGAGCCAGTCTCTTGACCTGCTGAATGACTTCCTCAACGATTTCAGCAACGTCGGTTTCGATGACAAGCTCTGTGCCCGCCGGCAGCGTGCGATTGATTGCGTCGACACGTTCACGCACCATCCCGGCGACACGAATGAGGTTTTCACCCTCTTCGCGTTCGATTTGCAGTCCGATGGCATTTTTCCCGTTGGAACGATAGATCCAGCCTTCAAGGGCGTCGCCTTCATCGACATCAGCAACATCCTGCAACTGCACGATACCTCTGGTGTCGACGACGAGCCGTCTGAGTTCGTCGACGTTGCGAACACGGGAATCGAGGCGCACGAAGTGCGTTTCACCGGGAACGTCGAGACGGCCAAGGAATTCGTCTTCCGCACCGGCGGCCTGAATACGCTGCAGAACCTGTCCGAACTCGAGGCCGTGACCGGCAAGACGGACGGGATCGAGAATGACTTCGGCGGCTTCCGTCGTCAGACCGCCGACTTCAACACGGGCCACGCCGGACACCGTCTCCAGTTGTGTTTCGACACGTTCGCGGACAATGTCCCGGAGCATTTCCTGGTCTTCAGATCCCTCGAGAGAAACCTCCATGAGGAAGTTCTTGAACGCCTCGGTGGAAAAGGGAAACACTTCGATTGTTGTTCTGCGGTCGGACAGGTCCTGCTGAAACGCGTTCAGACGTTCCTGCAAATCGATGGCCGCAAATCGAATATCCGTTCCAAACTCGAAGTCGGTCCGGATCCAGGTACCCCAGGAACCCGTCCAGGACCGGACGTTGCGAACCCGGGGCAGCTCTGCAATGATACTTTCAACGGGTTTCGTCAGTTCCTCGAGATTCTCTGACCCGGATGCTCCGGGCTTGCTGACGAAGACACCAATCGTTGGAACCGTGAAGTCGGGAAGAAGTTGAACAGGCAGCTGCCGCCAGGATACAATACCGAGAACCACCAGTGCCAGAAAGACCATGGTGGTTGTGACGGGCCGGCGAACGGCGATGCGGGACAGCGGCATGGCCGTCTTCCGTGCTTAGTCTGCGGCGGAGTCTATGCCGACTTCTCGCTTTCGCTGGAAACCATAACGGGGCGGGCGCCGGACTCGACGAAATCACGGGTAATGCGAATCTCTGACACCTCGCCGGCGAGGGTCGGCAATTCGAACATCAGTTCCATCATGCGGGACTCGAGAATCGCCCTCAGGCCGCGGGCGCCGGTTTCCATTTTGATGGCTTCACGAGCCACTTCCAGCAGCGCCTCGTCCTCGAACGTCAAAGCGACGCCGTCCATTTCAAACAACCGCTGATACTGTTTCACGAGGGCGTTTCGGGGCTCTGTCAGAATCTGCACCAGTTCCTTTTCGCCAAGGCTCTCGAGAGTTGCAAGAACCGGAAAGCGGCCGATGAATTCGGGAATCATCCCGAACTTGAGAAGATCCTCATACTGGACCAGGCGCAGGACTTCGCCCTGATCGATTTCATGACGCGACCGCACTTCCGCGCCGAAACCGAGAGTTCGCTGCTCGGTACGGCGGCGGATAATGTCCACCAACCCGCTGAAGGCTCCACCGGCGATGAACAGGATGTTGGTCGTGTCCATCCGGATGTATTCCTGGTGAGGATGCTTCCGTCCGCCGGTGGGCGGAACATTGGCAACCGTTCCCTCCAGGATTTTCAGGAGCGCCTGCTGCACGCCTTCGCCGGAAACATCGCGAGTAATGGAAACGTTCTGGGTGGTTCGATTCAGCTTGTCGATTTCATCGACGTAGACAATGCCGCGCTGAGCCTTTTCGACGTCGCCGTCCGCGTTCTGCAAAAGCCGCAGAAGAATGTTTTCCACGTCCTCGCCGACATAACCGGCCTGCGTGAGTGTTGTGGCGTCGGCAATGGCGAAGGGAACATCGAGAATGCGGGCAAGAGTCTGAGCCATCAATGTCTTGCCGCTGCCCGTTGGGCCGATCAGCAGAATGTTGGACTTCTGAATTTCGACTTCCTCGTCCTCAATGTTCGAACGCAGTCGCTTGTAGTGGTTATATACCGCTACTGAGAGAGCGCGCTTGGTGCGCTCCTGAGAAACGACATACTTGTCGAGGGATTCGTAAATCTCATGAGGCGAAGGAAGCTTCTTCAACATCGTCAGCGAATCTTCTTCGCTGGTGCGAGCCTCCTCTTCGCGCCGGAGCCGGTCATGACAGGTTGAAACGCATTCGTTACAAATGTATGTGGAAGTGCCGTCTTCGCGGGAAGACAGGCCCTTGAAGAGCGTTTGGACCTGATGCTGGTCCTTGCCGCAGAATGAACAACGAAGTCGCATGAAGGGTCCCCGGAACCGTCGCTTTTCCACCCTCAGGGGGCAAGAGCCAGTTTGAGGCCGGTTGGCCACTCATGCAATGGGAAACGATCGCCTCATGCCGGTTCGCTCTTTGAACCAAAGCGGCTTTCGGTACCATCAAGAAGGCGCCGAATATTCGTCCTGTGCTTGACCAGCACACCCGCGCCCGCTGCCGCCGTCAAAATGGAAAGAGCTCCGAATCCATAAACGGCAAAGGTCAGGGAGGGCAGAAGGACCGCTGCAACCACGGAGCCCAGGGAAACATAACGCGTTACCGCAAGAATCAGGATAAAGGTCACGAGTGCCACAAGTGTCGGAACAGGCACCAGAGCCAGGAACACACCGAGTGCGGCGGCCACGCCCTTGCCTCCCTTGAAACCCAGAAGAATGTTAAACATGTTTCCAAAAAGAACGGCAGCCGCGCACAAAACGGGATACAAGCCTGCGGAGGTGCCAAAGGCGACCTGGGGAATCAGCCACACCGCAAGCGAGGCTTTGCCAACATCGATCAGAAGAACGGGAATTCCAAGCTTTGGACCGAGAACGCGCAGCGCATTGGTGAACCCGATGTTCTTCGATCCGTGCCTGCGAATATCAACACCGCCAAAGCCGAGACCAATCATCAAACCTGTCGGAATGGCACCAATGAGGTAAGCGGCAACCAGCCCGAGAGCGCCCGTAACCAGCGTCACGTCTCGACACCGCCCGCGGGAACAAGCAACTCACGGGTTGCCTTTTCAACATCGGCCTGCCGCATGAGGCTCTCCCCCACAAGGATGGCCCGGGCACCGGCTCTCGAAACGCGGGCAACATCTGACGGACTGAAAATACCGCTCTCCGAAACAAGAACCTCAACGTCCGGCAGCATCGCGGCAACGCGCTCTGTCAGGGCCAGATCGACCACAAAGGTCCGCAGATCGCGATTGTTGATACCGACGATACGAGCCGGAATGGCGCTGTCGTTCAGTCGGGCGACATCGTCTTCGTCATGCACTTCCACAAGAACATCGAGACCAATACCGCGGGCCAAATGGTAGAGATCCGCCATTCGATCCGGCTCCAGAGCTGCAGCGATTAAAAGCAGCGCACTCGCACCGGCGGCACGAGCCTCATAAACCTGCACCTCATCAATGATGAAGTCCTTGCGCAGCACCGGAAGGCGCACAGCCTCGCGAATACGGCCGATGTAGGCGAGGTCGCCCCGAAAGTAATCGCGATCGGTCAGTACGGAGAGTGCTCGCGCGCCACCCGCTTCGTAGCTCTTTGCGATGGCGACGGGATCAAAATCAGGACGGATAACGCCCTTGCTGGGAGAAGCTTTCTTCACTTCGGCAATGAGGTGCGGACCGCAAGGCGCCGACAGCGCGTCAAAAAAACCGGGAGGTCCGGGAGTCTCGGAAGCACGAGTCTTCAGCTCAGCCAGGGAAGGCCTCAGTGCGCGGACCTCACCACGCTTGGTCTCCAGAATACGATCCAATACCGTTCCCATAAAATGAACCTTGTCAGCGGTCGGCAGCGAGACTTTCCATCAGCTTTGCCGCCTTGCCGGAACGCTGTACTTCGCGGGCCAGGCCAAAGGCGCGCTTGTAGTCCGGCTCCGCGCCGGCGATCCAGAGAGCACCGGCGGCATTCATGATAACCGCATCCGCGCGCGGCCCCTTTTCGCCCTCGAGAACCGCTTTCAACAGCCGGGCGTTTTCCTCTGCATCACCACCGACGAGCTCCGCCATTTCAACCGGCTTGATATCAAGATCGATGGGTGAGATGTGCCACGACTCAAGGTTTCCCCGGCTGTTGAGGCGAACGCCTTCGGTGACCTGAGAGAGGGAGATTTCATCCATACCGTCGGCGCCGTGAACAACGAGAGCACCACGCAATCCCAGCGATCGAAGTGCAAGCGCGACGGGCTCCACGAGGTCCGGCGACGAAACGCCAACGAGCTGGTGTGTGGGACGCGCGGGGTTGGAGAGCGGTCCACAGATATTGAAGATGGTGCGCATCTTCAACTCCTGACGAGCCGCGGCCGCATGCTTCATGGCGGGATGGTAGGATCGCGCAAAGAGAAAACAAAAGTTATGCTTTGTCAGGTCCGCAGCGGCTTCTTCCGGTGTCCTCTCAATGCGATAGCCAAGCGCCTCAAGAACATCCGCGCTTCCGCATCGCGAGGATGCTGAACGGTTTCCGTGCTTGGCGACTCGTACCCCGGCGGCGGCAACGACAAGAGCCGCCGCCGTTGAAATATTAAAGGTCTGAAGACCGTCTCCCCCGGTTCCGCAGGTGTCGACGATGGGCTCGTCGTCATCGGGTCTGGGAAAAGCGGTGGCGTGATCGAGCATCACCTCAACGAAGGCGTCGATCTCGGCGGCGGTCTCTCCGACGATGCGCAACCCTGTCAAAAACGAGGCAAGTTGAGCTGTGGAGGCCTTGCCGGAGAGTATCTCACGGGCGGCGGCCTGGACGTGATCGCGCCGGGGACGCCGGTTGGGGTGTTCAGCAAGGCGATGGATGACTTCCAGCAGTGCGCTCATGGGGATCCTTCGTGTCTCGGAATGTGCGGATGGTTGGCCTCCGTTGTGGCTGCCTCAACCCGGAAATGTAGTCCGACGGACCCGCAGGGCGTACCGGGTATTAGTTCACAGCAAATCTTGCCAATTCAGTGATGCAATGCGTTCCATCAGCGTCGTCCGGTTTGTGATCCATCGGACCGAGTGTAACAAAGCCAACAATATCAATTGCGGGAGGCGAAAAAATGCTCAACGTAACCAATGAGGATTTCAGAACCACCGGATCCGCCAGCCCCCCCAGAGCCCGGTCCTCAGCCATGATTGCCACCACCCCCCTTTCCTCGTCGAGCTCCCATGCGTGCGCCCTTGGACGATGCCGGTTGTTTCGCAATCTGCCGACGGACCGACTGGAGTTGCTGGGCGAACCTGAAACGTTCACGCTCAAGCGCGGAGCCTCTCTTTCCTGGGAGGCTGATGAGGACCGACACATTTACCTCATCGAGCACGGAATGGTGAAGCTGACGGCCGCGCCATCCGACTCCAACAAGGAGACGATCCTCGCAATTCTGGGCGAGGGTGAACTCTTCGGCCGAATTCCCCTCGCAAACGAGCAGGGAGGCTCGTCCCACGCCGTGGCAATGGAGGAAACCACGATTCTCCGCATCGATGCGGCGGGAATGGAACGCCTGCTGGATTCCATGCCAGACCTTGCCAACCGCATCATTCGGATGATCGGCCGACGGTTGCGGAGACTGGAAACCCGGGTTTCCCACCTGCTGTTCAAGGACGCACGGCAACGTGTCGCCTTCATCCTTCTGGAACTGATGCATGAATGGGGCTCGGCGCATTCGACCGGTGGCAACCTGCTGGATCTGCGCATCACGCACCAGGATATTGCCAATCTGACAGGACTGACACGCGAGACCGTGTCCGTCACCCTGGCGGACTTCGATCTGAACGAACTGATCGCAACTCAGGGACGGCGGCTGATTGTCATGAACCCCAAAGACCTCCGGGATGTCATGACGGGAACGTAACTGACGAGGGTCGAGTGTTGAGGCGAAAGGGCACTGCAAAAACCCTTCGGGGCTCACCGCTCTTGCTTCGACGAAACCCAGACTGAATCACGGCAAAGCGTTCAGACACCGCATCGCTTCGTACAATCCCACTGCGACTGACGTGGCCAGATTCAAACTTCTGCCGGCAGGTCCCGGCATGGGAATTCGCAGATGCTGTTCCGGAGGAATCGCGGCACGAACCTCATCGGGAACACCGTGAGGTTCATTGCCAAAGAACAGGTAATCCCCTGCTTCGTAGGATGCGTCGATATGTGATCGTTTGCCCCGGGTGGTAAACAGCCACAGTCGGCCGCTCGCCACTTCGGCAAAGTCGATGAACGAGTCATGAATCCTCAGGTCGACATGAGGCCAGTAATCCATGCCCGCCCGGCGAAGGGCTTTGTCATCCAGCCGAAACGGAACGGGCCTGATAATGTGAAGAGGAACGCCTGTGGCAGCACAGACACGGCCGACGGCTCCGGCATTCTGAGCAATGCGGGGAGAGTGGAGGACAATGGCAACGGGAGCGATCATGGGCTCCATCGTAGAGCGGCGATGCGGGGGCGCAAGGCTGGTGGAATTTGGCTTGCGTGAGGGCGGAGAGCTGCGGACGTTACCGCTCTCCGGCGAGTGGGTGATTAGCTCAGCTGGTTAGAGCGCTGCGTTCACATCGCAGAGGTCACTGGTTCGAGTCCAGTATCACCCACCACACAACTTCAACAAAATCACAAATCCCCCAAACTGTCACGAAATTGTCACAAGAATAATATTTCCAGACTTTTGGAATTCTTGTGACAGCCCCCACAGGTCGATCCTTTGCTCCGATACTCAGTCCGACTGGGCTATCCAGATCGGCTTCGCCAACCTTTCGCCTTGCAGGTTCCGCCTTCTTACTTCTAACTGCTAATCAGTTTTTGAAATGAGGCCCCGAGATTAATGGCCCGTAAAAAGTCTTCAGCCACCAAGTCACCAGAAGCGAAACCGCCCACCTTCACGAACAAGAGGCGAGGGATCGAAATTCTGACGGAATTGCTAAAGCAGGTTCCCGAACTCCGAACGTTGGACAAAGACTCCCAAGAGTTCCAAGAGTGGCTCACGACAGTCCTACAGATTTTTATCCGCCTCTTTGGCGAAAACACGGAGATGCACAAGAGTATAAACCGAGTAGACTTTGGACCGGCAAACTTCTTCAATCCCACGAGTGAAGAGTTCAAGAAAGGTTTTCAGGGAGGGTTGGATAGCGCCGAGGCAATTATCAAATCTGCCGTTCGAACATTGAGCTACGATCTAGAGGGAGATCAGTTAGAGAGTTCTTCAAGTAGTGAGCAACTCCCGACCACTCAATCCGGTTTTGATCCACACTCCAAGACGGTATTCGTTGTTCACGGCCACGACGATGGTGCTCGTGAGACGGTGGCCCGTTTCATCGAGAGCGGAGGGCTCAATGCCGTCATTCTTCACGAAAAGCCAAACTCGGGGAAGACTCTTATCGAGAAGTTCGAGTCGAATGCTCTGACTGCATCCTTTGCGGTAATTCTGCTTAGTGCCGACGATCTGGGATCTTCCAAGAAGGACTATGAAACTGACGGGGTAAAAGCACTGGTTTCCCGAGCACGACAGAACGTCGTCTTTGAGTATGGCTACTTCGTGGGGAAGCTGGGTCGTGATCGTGTATGCCCTCTCTTGTTTCCAGATGTAGAGAAGCCGTCTGATATTGACGGTATTGCCTACGTCTCTTATGAGAGTCATTGGAAGAATGAGTTGGCTAGAGAATTGTCTGCGGCTGGAATTGAATTCGATTTCGGAAAAGCGTTTGGGCTGACGTCCTGAGTGGTGGCGCTCTCACATTCAAGTTGTTGGAGACCCGTTGTGGATAATCCAGAGAGCAAATTACTAGCAGCAGGGATTCTCTCTCTTGTCGTTTCCGTATTGTTTTTTGTATTTGGAATCAATACGCCCGGAGGAGTCTTTGCAGGTATAGGGATGGTTTTAATATTCATAAGTCGGAGTGATCACTTTGAAGAGTTCGTGGTCGGTAAGGTTCGAGCGAAAACCAGAGACACAACCAAATTAGACTACAAAGTACGTGATCTGGAGAACGCAAAATCCATTCTCGAAGACAAATACGAAAAGTTGGAATTGGAAATTAAAAATAAGGAACAAGAATTCAAGAAGCTCAGCAAGAAAAGAGACCGAGAATGGAAAACTAAAGTTGACGAAAGAGACCAAGAAATTCTCACGCTTGAGAGAAAGACAAAAAGGCTTACCGGAGGGCTCAATACAATCAATGAGCTTCTTGAGGAATCAAACAGCACGGTTCAGACTATTCGGTGTTCTAGCTGTAATGAAGTGCTAGAGAAGGTCGATGCTCGAATTGTAGGCAATCAGACATTTGGCTGCCGGAAATGCTTTAGAAAAACCTACGTGACAGTAAGAAACGGGCGGATATCAACAAGTTCAATTCCCAACAACTTCTGAAAGTAAGTTCAAAGGGGAGTTGCTTTATGAGTCAATTAGAAGACGGTGAAGTTAATTCCAATAAGAAGTGCCTTGTTAGACTTTGGGACTGGTTACGAGATCCTGACAATAGAGGCAGGATAGGGCTGACTCTTGGGATACTGACATTCTTCATCCTGATTGCCACATTCGTCAGAGAATCCAAACCAAACGAATCAAAGCAAAGTGTATCGACTGAAAGAGTAGTTGATGGCAAGATATATCTCACACTAACCCCTCGTGAGATGATTGAAAGCATTGAAGATATGACTGGTTTACAGGCAAAGAGATTTGTAGATAACACCTATAAAGGAAAGTGGATGAGGGTTGATGGTAAAATACTAGACGTAATGGGCGATGAAGGATCTGCCAGCCTACTATTTCTTGAAGGTTACGCTATTCGTATCGATCTCCTTCAGAGCGAGTTCCAAAAAGCAACGCACCTTAGATCAGGAGACGACGTTTCGGCTGTAGGTGAGTTTCTGAGGATCGAAGGCAGAACGTTGATTCTAATAAACGGAGCGATCACAGATTGATTCCGGCACCAAACCATCTATCTCTCGCCAAGAAAGGTTAGGTAAAAGAAATAGTATCCGGTGGTAAAGCCTATCACCAAGCTAACTCCCCAGTTGATGAAGCGATCCTTCCACTTCCCCCTGCCGAATTCCCTTGCAGCGATCTCGAAAACCTTCTGCCTTTGCTCCTCTGACATCTCCCCGAGAATCTGGTTACTTTTCTTCAGTCCCTCGTTCTCCTTGCGCAATCTGTCCACCTCACCACGAAGATCCTGACCCAGTTCCTTGAGGTCTCCGAGTGTCTTTGCTGCCTGTCCGAATGACTTCTCGATGCTCTTGAAGTCGGGCAGATTGTATTCCCTGCCAAGCTTGATCTCAAGGCGCTCCGCTCTCCACTTTGACCTGCTCCAACGTGGTGGCGTCACTTTCTCCAACTGACTCTTGGAGGCTACCAAGACGAACAACATACCGGAAATGTACACCAAACCTACCCTGTCGGTCTGGTGATGGACAAACGCCTCAAGGATCGCCAATATCACAATGGGACACATCAGGAAATAAATCCCAGCGATCAGCATCGCAGCATCAGTAATGCTAACGCTCTTGGACCACTTCGGATAGAGAAATTGCAGCGCAAAACGAATTCCTAAATACATAAGGCCAAGAATTATCAGAGCAGCTATGATTTCCGATGCATACCTTTCCGTGAATTCAAGCATTCTGCTCTCCAAGACCCGTTGCAGGTGGTCTGATCAATGGGAATGCTTTTGCCTCGTGCTCACCAGAGGGCAAACGAAACCGTGGCACTGACAGCAACGTCCTGACCCATGTCAGATTGTGAGCTTGCTTGTGTTTCGGAAGTTGTCTGTTACCAAATCTCCCGGCGAAGAAGAAGGTCACTTCTGTTATAAACAAACGCACTCCCGAGGCATTGACCGTCCATGAGCTGTTCCAGGTTCTTCGATTATGAGCGCCGCCCTCTATTGCGGGCGATGATCAAGAAGTGGGAAGTCGGCACTAACAATAAGGGAATGCCGACGCTTACCCTGTTGGACACGGTGGATGTGCCAGACAGTCCTGCCCAGCTTGGCCGGTTTCCCAGACTGGCCGATGGTGTGTCGGATCTGGGCTTTGGCCGAACTGTCGGAACCAACTCAGGCTTCATGCACTACCGGATAAAGGAAACGGGTACTACAGTCTGCCTCAGCAGACGGTGACACCTTCGGCGTGTTCCTTGGCGGTGGCGTCATCCCAGGAATGATAGCGGTCGCCCATGGGCATCAGCTTGCGCAGGCGGCGTTTGATTTTGGCTCCGATCAGGTCGGAGATGGGAAGGTTTGCAGCAACATGGTCGACGTTGCCGACAGCGGAGCTGACGCTGTCCAGCTCCTTCTTCATCTGCTGGTACTTCCATGTCGCCTTGCCGAGGTTCACGCCAAGCTTGAGGTACGTGATAAACTCTTCGCGCGGGATGTTCTCGTCGTTCAGATAAACCCAGCGGTTTCTCAGATAACTGCTGGAATCCTCAACGTCCTGATCGGTGATGGAAACGGTGGGAAGAATGTCTTCGTCCGTGTAACCGAATTTGCTCTTTGCCTGATACCAGAACTGCGTGCCGGGATAAACGGTCAGGGGCACGAATTCGACATAGTACATGACGTCCATGCTGTTCTGAACGAACTCGAACGTGTCGAGAATGTCGGCGCGGGTTTCGTTCGGTGCACCGAGAATGAAACAGGAGGCGTATTTGACGCCATGGCGGCGACCGAGTTCAATTGCGTGCTCGTTTTTCTCGCGACTTGAGGCCTGTTTGTTGAAAGTCTTCAGTGTGGCGTCGGAGCCGGATTCAAGACCGATGTTCAAATAGTCGAAATTGGTCTTTGCGAACTCCTCCATGATCTCATCGTCAAGAAGGTTCGAGCGAACGAAGGCGGTGAAGTTCGTACCGTGATGAAGACCCCGGCGACGGACTTCGCGGAGGATGTCAATGACGCGCTGCTTGCGAACGACGAAGAGGTCGTCAAAGATGTTGATGAGCTTCGGACCATACTTCTCTTTGATGAGTTCGATCTCGCCCACAACGTAATCGGTGGAAGGAAAACGGTATTTCGTGCCCCAGTGCTTGACGGTCGAGCAGAAGGAGCAGTCGTAGGGACAGCCGCGGCTTGTCAGGATCTGAATTTCGTTGGCGGAGCTTCCCCACTGGTTTTCCGTCCCGAACTGATAGAGCATGTCGCGATCGGGATAAGGGATGGAATCCAGGTCCTGGATCGCAGGGCGGGAGGGCGTCCGCTGAAGGCTACCATCCTCGTCATGAAAAAGAAGCCCCTGAACTTTTCGCAGGTCCGACGCTTCATATCGGCCCCGGTCCTTGAGAAGCTGTACCAGTTCAGCAAAGGTTTCCTCACCCTCACCGAGAACGGCACAGTCCCAAATCCGATCGAGAATCGTCGGCAGCGTGGAGACGTGAGGACCGCCGCAAATAACCGGAATCCCCAGCTCATCCTTGATCCGGCGGGCATCGTTGACGGCAACAGTGGTATTGTAAGTTGTGAACGTAATCCCGACAAGGTCTGGTTTTTCAGCAATCAGGTCGTCGAGGCTGCGGCGGGCAAAAAACTCCACGCCCTCCAGCTTCGTACGCGCATAAGCCGCGAGGTAGCCGGGACCGAGGGGCGGCAGGCTGTAGTTCCAGTCATCGAAAACACCGGGGTGACAGGCGAGATACAAACCGACTTTCATGGACAAATCCTGAGCGCTTTGAGGTTCCGGCGAATGTCCCGGGAAAGGGCTCTACCCCGACAATCGGGTTCTTTTCACCACTGGCACCGCAGGAAAGCAAGCATCAAGCCACAAAAAACGCCGGAGAGCGCTGAATTTCATGGCCTTGTAACGAAAACGTGGCGAGCGGGGAAACACCCCTTGCAGCCGTCCACCGGGTCCTCTCAGATCACTCTCGTTTTACCCGGTTGGGTAATGTCCGCCATCCTGCCAGTGTCTGGAAGTCGCTGTCATCAGCCTCCTCCCCTAGAAAGTTTAAACTCCATGAGCGTTGCCGAGTCCGTCGACCCAAGCCTGGACGACCCCAGTCTCGACGAAACAGCCCTTTCCGCCTCTCAGGGCCACAAACCCGCCCGTTATTGGAACCAGGTCGTGGCACCCTTCAAGGGCCCTGATACGAAAGACAGTCTTCTACAACTTGCCACGACGGCTCTTCTGTTTGCCGGCTGCTGGCTTGCAATGTTTTTCAGTCTTCAGATAAACTACCTGCTGACACTGCTACTGGCGATCCCGACCGCCGGCTTCGTCATGCGCCTTTTCATGATTCAGCATGACTGCGGCCATGGATCGTACTTCAAGTCAAAGCGCGCGCGGGATATCGTCGGTTTCTGGATCGGCGTTGTGACATTGACCCCTTACGGCGCATGGCGTCAGTCTCATGCTTATCACCATTCCCATTCAGGCGATTTGGATTTCCGGGGCTTCGGCGATATTGCCACAATCACCGTGCAGGAGTATCGTGCAAAATCGTGGCTCGGCAAACTGGGATACCGGCTTTATCGTCACCCCGTCATGATGCTCGTTGTCGGACCGGCTTTTTACTTCCTGATCAAACACCGCTATCCCTGGGATCTTCCGCGCTCGTGGAAAGGTGCATGGACCAGTGTCTGGAAAACGAATCTTTGCGTGGCTGCCATTTTTGGAATCGCCGCTTACACGATCGGGCTCGACCGCTTCCTGCTGATCCAGCTTCCGGTCACGTTGCTGGCCTGCTCCGCGGGAGTTTTCCTTTTCTATGTTCAACATCAGTTCGAAGACACGTACTGGCACCGCCACGAAAACTGGGATTATTTTGATGCCGCGATCTTCGGAAGCTCGCATCTGGTTTTACCGCGGCCATTGCAATGGCTGACGGCAAATATTGGAATTCATCATGTTCACCACTTGAACAGTCAGATTCCAAACTACAAGCTGGAAGCGTGTCTCAAGTCAAACGAGAAGCTTCAACAAGCCCGGCAGATCACTCTTGCGGACACATGGAAGCTCTTCCGCCTGACACTTTGGGACGAGGACGGCCAGCGGCTTATTCGCTTTCGGGATGTGAATCGCGCGGCCGCATGACGCAAACCCGGAACCATGAACGAAGCCATTGCCGTCAGCGTACCCGGTCAGGGTCTTCACGAGTTTACAGCGCAGGTCGAAGAGGTCGTCCGCAAGTCAGACACTGTTGACGGACTTTGCACGCTCTTTATTCAGCACACATCCGCCAGCCTCACGATCCAGGAAAACGCCGACCCCAGCGCTAGGCACGATCTCGAGACGTGGCTGAACCGGCTCGTTCCCGAAAACGACCCCCACTTTACCCACACTCTCGAGGGGCCCGACGACATGCCTTCGCACATCAAAGCGGCACTCACGGCCACATCGCTTTCGGTTCCGATCATGAACGGACGCCTGGCACTGGGAACATGGCAGGGCATTTACCTTTGGGAACATCGACGCCACCGCGGGACGCGGCGGGTGGTTGTCAGCGTATTGAGTTGAGGCCCGCATGACACGAGGAACAAAGCCCTGGCGTATCTGCGTCGATACGGGCGGCACCTTTACCGACTGCATCGCAACGAGCCCGGCAGGTGAACCACTTCGGGTCAAAGTCCTGAGCAGCAGTTCGCTTCGCGGAACAATCTCCGGCATTGTCTCTCCGAGAAGACTCAGCGTTTCACAGCGCTGGAATGCACCGAACGATTTCGTCAAGGGATGCAGGATTCGGCCGCTTGGATTCGATGGCGCGGGCATTCTGATTAACGGGTTCAAATCGGACGAAGGGATCATCGAGCTTTCCGAAGACATTCCGGACATGTTCACGGAAGGCGGTGTTTTCGAAGTCCAAAGTGGAGAGGAAGCTCCGGTTCTGGCAGCACGTCTCGTTACGGGTACGGCGTACGGCACTCCCCTGCCGCCGGTCGAAATGCGTCTCGCAACGACCCGTGGCACCAACGCACTGCTGGAGGGAAAGGGCTTCGCTCCGGCGCTCTTTATTACAAAGGGATTCAAGGACCTGCTGGAGATCGGAACTCAAGCCCGCCCGGAACTGTTCGCGCTGAACATTGAGAAGCCGAACCAGCTCTATGCGGATGTTGTTGAAGTCGAAGAGCGGCTCGATGCACGCGGGGACGTCCTCACAACTCTTTCCCTCGATGGGCTCGCGGAGCGATGTGACGAACTTCTAAGACGCGGCGTCACGGTTGCCGCGGTGGCGTTCATGCACAGTTATCTCAACCCGCTTCATGAGCATTCGATGCGTGACTGGTTGTTACAGCGGGGATTCGAGCGTGTATCGTGTTCCGGTGATTTGTCGCCGGTCATTCGCCTTCTGCCGCGTGCACAAACCGCCGTGACCGATGCATACCTGGGACCTGTTATCGAGCAGTATCTTGGCAACGTGCGGCAACAGGCAGGACAGGAGTCGTTGAGGCGGCTGCATGTCATGACAAGCGCCGGGGGTCTTCAATCGCCTGATCGCTATCACGCCAAGGACAGTCTGTTGAGCGGACCCGCGGGAGGAGTCGTGGGCTCTTCAACAACGGCGCGTGAATCGGGGTTCGAGCGTGCCATTGCATTCGATATGGGGGGAACCAGCACAGACGTTTCGCGGTTCGACGGTGACTATGTGTATGTCTTCGAACACCGTGTTGGCAATGCACAACTCCTGGCTCCGGCACTTGCGATTGAAACTGTCGCGGCAGGCGGGGGAAGCATCTGCGGCTACCGCAACGGCCAGTTGTTCGTCGGGCCTGAAAGCGCGGGTGCGGATCCCGGTCCGGCGTGCTATGGCGCGGGCGGCCCGCTGACAGTTACGGACGTCAACCTCCTGCTGGGACGCGTCTACGACCAGGAGTTCGAGATCCCAATTGATCGTTCCGTGGCGGAGTCATGCGTGGATGACCTCCTGAAAGAAGTGCAGCACCGCACGGGCATGCCGATGGAGCGCCATCGCCTGCTGGAAGGGTTCCTTCAACTGGCGAACGAGCGCATGGCGGATGCAATCAATCGAATCTCGGTCAGCGAAGGATGTGATCCCACGGAATACGCCCTTGTTTCCTTTGGCGGAGCAGGAGGTCAACATGCCTGTGCGATTGCAACACTGCTGGGAATTCGAACGATCATCGTTCCGGGTGCCGCCAGTCTTCTGAGTGCATACGGATTGATGAATGCATTGATTGAACGCTTCGCGGAGCGGCAGATTCTCAAGCCGCTTTCAGATATTAAACCCGAGCTCTTCGACATCATGCACAGCCTCGAGAAAGAGGCTCGCGACGCCTTGCAGCAGGAAGGGCTTATAGCTTCGGAAATCCACGTCCGAAGGCGAATTGCAAATCTTCGACTGCTGGGCCAGGATTCAGTGCTCTCCATCGAAATTGAAGATGCGGCTTCACTGGAGACTTGTTTTCGCCATCGATTCATGGAACTGTTCGGATACTTTCCAGAGGGCAAGACCGTGGAAATCGAGTCCCTTCGAGTCGTGGTCTCAGAAAAGGCTCAACCGATGCCCTGTGGCGATAAAGCAGTGGAAACGGAGGAGGCACGGGCCACTCGAAGCCATCGTGCGATCATTGCCGGAACGGAGCGGGAGTTACCTGTCCACCTGCGCGCTGATTTAAGAATCGGGGCACATGCACAAGGCCCCTGTCTCTATGCTGATCGACATACTTCCGTGTTCGTTGAATCCGGCTGGAGCTTTCAACTGAACAATGCCGGCAGTTTGATCCTCAAAGCAGGTCACTCTGACTCATGACAGTTGCCGATCCCGTTACGCTGGAGTTGTTCACGAACCGTTTTCGCGCCATTGCCGGTGAGATGGGCGAGATGCTGAGACGAACCGCGATTTCGACCAACATTCGTGAGCGTCTCGACTATTCCTGCGCCCTGCTCGATGCGGACGGTGAACTCGTGGTCAATGCTCCACACATTCCCGTGCACCTCGGCGCAATGGCACTGTGTGTACAGAAGGCTCGTGAAGCGCTTGAGTACCGGCCGGGAGATGTTGTCATTACGAATCATCCGGCCTATGGCGGATCGCACCTGCCGGATGTAACTGTCATAACACCTGTCTTTGTCGATGAACGTCTTCTCGGGTTCACCGCAAGCCGGGCTCATCATGCGGAAATCGGCGGCCGCAGGCCGGGCTCCATGCCGCCGGACGCAACCCGGCTGGTCGAAGAGGGAGTGATCATTCCCCCCATGTATCTTGTGGAAAGAGGTGCGGGACGATGGGAAAACCTGACAAGCATTCTCACTACGGGCGACTGGCCAACACGTTCGATTGACGACAATGTTGCAGACATTCGCGCGGCTGTTGCGGCAAATCGTCAGGGCGCGAAAGGCCTGTGCCGTCTTGCCGAAACGTACTCGGCGGAGACTGTAGCGGAGATGATGCAGCAGTTGAAGCTTCGCGCCGAGGAACGAATGCGATCCGTACTCAGCCAACTGGGCGATATCGACTCCGAAGCGGAAGAGTTCATGGATGATGGCACGCCGATTCGCGTTCGGTTAACCGTTCATGATGGCGCGGTGCGCGTCGATTTTACCGGCAGCGGCGATGTTCATCCCGGTAATCTGAATGCAGGCCCTGCAATCGTTCATGCCGCTGTGATTTACGTGCTTCGTTTGCTGGCGGACAATGAACGTCCTCCTTTACCGCTGAACTCAGGACTTATGCGTGCGGTGGATCTGGTTGTTCCGGAGGGCACGTTCCTGAATCCAGGGCGAGCGGCAAGTGACTACCCCGCTGTTGTTGGCGGAAATATCGAGACCAGCCAGCGTGTCACCGGTACTCTGATCAGAGCTCTTGGCATTGCGGCCTCAAGCGCCGGCACCATGAACAACGTTCTCTTCGGAAACGAGCGGTTCGGATACTATGAAACGGTCTGCGGCGGGTCGGGTGCGACGGCAACCGCCAACGGGGCCAGCGCCGTGCATACGCACATGACAAACACACGCATTACAGACCCTGAAGTCATGGAACACCGGTACCCGGTCCGCGTGGAGGAGTTCTCGATTCGGCGGAATTCGGGTGGCGCTGGACTTCATCATGGCGGCGACGGTGTGGTACGCAGGCTACGGTTTCTCGAACCCATGTCATTATCGGTTCTTTCCCAGCACCGTGTCCAGGGACCCTTCGGAATCTCGGGAGGCGAATCCGGTGTTCCCGGGCGTCAGACCATTATCAGAAAAGACGGCTCAGTGGAAACTCTCAGGCCCGTCGACGGCCGCGACGTTGAGGCTGGTGAAACGTTCATCCTTGAAACGCCTGGCGGGGGTGGTTTCGGGAAAGCAAACTGAGTGCGTTTCCGCCAACAACTCTTCCAGTTCCGCAATAACGTGAGATGAACGCAAGGCCTGCATCGCAAGCGGGCCCTGTTCGCGTGCCTCTACCGAGTCGTACCGAAACGGAACGGTTCCTGGTGCTCTCACGGTACGGAAGGGAAGCGGCTGTTTGCCGTCCGACGGAAGCCGTGGCAGCGGACCATAGACCTCCTCATCGGTAGAGCCGAACAAGACCAGCGTGACTGCCCCCACAGCTTGAGCAAGATGCATCGGCCCCGTATCCTGACCAACACATACTCGTGCCATTTGCTGAAGAGCAGCGAGATGCAGGACACTCAAGTCGAAGTCCGCCAGATGAACACTCTGCAATTCAGGCCTGGTTGGGATCGCACAATCCCCTCCTGGAAGGGGGCCGTTAAGGACAGGGCGAAGTCCATGTCTGTCACTCAATTGTCTCGCAACCTGCAGGATGCCTTGAGCGGGCCAGTGGCGTGGATCGGTGGTGTCGTCGCAATACTGGATCAGTGCGTATTCATTCGGACGAATGCCACGCTGGTTCAACCAGCCCTCCATGTCGCTTCTGATCGGCGGAGGAACAGCCACAAAAGGGCGTCTGAGTTCCGGACGCGAAACTCCCAGCGGCATCAGCAAATCAAGCCGCGCCGCGACATCCGGCTCACGCCAGTTCCGCGGCAGGGCGATGGCGTGGTTCCTCCAGAAGGGTTCAAGAGTGTTGCCTGAGCGCCACGTAACAACCGGCACTCCGCGACACGCAAACGCACCCCAGGCGGAAGCACCTTCAACAGATGGCGCAATAATCACGTCGGGGTTTAGCTTTCGACTCAGCCGCAGAAAGTGAACAGCATCAGCGCAGGATGACCGGCTGAGGTGTTTGCGCACTCCGATCGTTTGGTCGACAATTCCGGAGTTTTCGACAACGGGAGCCGCATATTCGGAAACGACTACCGTTACGTGTGCTGATGGAAATGAACGCCGCAACTCCGCCAACACTGGAAGCGTCAGGATGACATCTCCCAAATAATGGTAACAAAACACGGCTATGCGTTGAGGAGGTCGATCGATTGTGGGGAGCGAACGGCGTCGGCCTGAATGCAGAGCATGAACAAGAAGATTCCAGGCCCCGTTGATGAGCCTTTGGCGGCGGTTACGGGGAAACCGCGGCACAGTTTGAAGACTCCAGCAGTTCGTCGATAGCGCCGGTCACCTGGGAAACCGCGATGCGGGCAACGCGCTCGTTCGGTTTGTGGTGTCCCTTTTCCGCTTCGGTCCAGTCAGGAGGCGCATTGGGTGCACGCAACGCGCGGAACGGAAGAGAAGCATCCCCGTCGAAGGAGACACGCGGGAGAGGTCCCCATTGCAACTCATTGACATGTCCGAAAAGCCCGATGGCAGGGGTGTTTACAGCCTGAGCCAGATGGACAGGACCGGAATCAATGCCAACGGCAATCGATGCGAGCGAAAGCAGTGCACCCAACTCGGCGGGATCGAAGCAACCGTGCAATGACCGGGCGGATTCCGGCAGGTGTTCGAGCTCCTCGTAGAGACTTCGCCCACGACGGGTTCCTTCAAACACCGTTTGGAGACCGTGGCGCTCGAACAAGTGCCAGGAAAGCTCGGCATAGTTGGCAGTTGGCCATGCCTTGGGTGAGTCGCGATCATGGTCGAGTAACACACAGGCAAATTTGTCCGAATTGATACCGCGTTTTTGAAGAACTCTCCGAACGGCTTCAACAGTCTCCCGGGGTGGAATCCAACGAGGCCGTTTCGGTTCAGCCGGAATGCCGAGAGGCGCCAGCAGGTTGAGAAGAGAAACAATTTCCGGCTGGCGGAGATCCTTTGGCACCTGAACTGATGCGAGTTCTTTCCATAATTCGCGATCCATGCCGTTGTCATGGTCCCAACAAATGACTGGAGCGTTCGTTGCCGTGAAAATTCCCAGCGGAGATGCCGCATGCCAATAGGCCAGGACAATGGCGTCGGGACTTGAGTCGCGCACCGAACGATGGATGTGACCCGTGGCACGCGGATCGCCGCTGGGAAGCCTTCCGGGCAATCCGATGAAGCGGTCAACTTCCGGAACTTCGTCGAAAAAGGAACGAAGATATTCCGCGCCAATCAGTGTTATCCTGCATTTCGGCGCCGCCGCACGAATCGCTTCCATCATGGGAATCAGAAGAATACTGTCTCCCATAAAACTGTAGCTGACAATTGTTATGCGATCAAGGTTCGACGGATCATGCGGAAGGGATTGTGTTCTCCGCATACCATGCTGAACGACGGATGCACCCGTTCGAATTAATGGTTTCGCAAGGTTGAGAACAAGACGTCCACCTTCACGGGCAAAAACGGATGCACGTTTCTGAGGAGAGACGCCTCCGTCGTGATCGCTCACGGCTTCCCGTAAAAAGGCTGACTGCCGCTTTGCCCATGTTTGATGCAGCCGGCGCGATTCGGCGGGTGTGAGTTCGGAAGAGAACACATCCGCCGCAAACGCGGGCCCTACGGAAAGAATGTCCCTGGCGGCGGGAACGATATCCTCTCCACGCTTCTCCCGACGCCAGTGTGCAACTCCATCCGCCTCGGCTCGTGAATCGGTTGCCTCGAGAGCATAGCGGCTTTCCGGAATATCATGCCAGACAATGGCTTCAGCCACGACGCGCGTCCTGACTCCCGCGCCACGTAAACGGCGCCACCACTCTGCGTCTTCCCGGCCAATATGATAATCCGAGCGATCACCCGTTAACTCGCCACCGACTTCCTGAAACGGATGATTCTCCCAAACTTCCTTTCGGAAGGCCACGTTGGAGGTGCTGGGCAAATCCGTCCGCCCTGTCAGGTCATCGAAATAGCCGGGCGTGGACAACCCCACGAGCCAGTTCAACTGTGGAGAAAAATCCGGAGGCACGCGAAGCTGCCCGGCAGGGAGAACGAGGCCACCAACAGCTTCATATTCTTCAAGAAAGGCTTCCATACGCTGAAGCCAGAAACGATCGGCATAGCAGTCATCATCAAGGATGGCGACGTTGTCTCCGCCGGCAGCCTGAATGCCGGCATTGCGGGCTTCAGCATAACCCCGCCCGGGGCCGCGCAGTGGAACGACGGGAAACGGAATTTTGACTTCGTCAAGAAACCGGGCCGTCTCATCGCCGTCCTCATTGATGACAAGAACGACCTCATCCGGCTGGCGAACGCCCTCCTGCAACGCCTGAAGACAATGCGCGAGTTTGAGGACACGGTTCGCCGTCAGGATCAGAACGGAAATCCGTGAGAGTGGCATCAGACCCGGTCAAGGTTGCCGCGCAGGATCGTTTTTCCAATCTTCCATGCAAAGAAAAACACGAGGACCAGAATGGCGGCCGGGACACGCAGCGGCGAATAGAAAGTCGTGAGCCCGAGAGAAATCAAAAATCCACCAAGACCCCCAAAGGCCAGTATCATCCCAAGCTTCCTGCGTCCCGGCTCAAGGGAAGCGGAGCCGATTGTTTCGGGAATGTCGTCGTTCCGTGCTTCTTCCATGTGCTCCCGACTTTCAGGGACCGGAAATCACCGCGAAGGGCTTCGGTCCGTTGGAGGCGTTGATAATTGAGATGCGCTGGGCAACGCGCGAGGCAATGCCGGCGTAGATGGCGCCAAATTCCGTTTCCGGCTCCAGTGCAGCAGGATTGCCGGAATCCATCGCCTCACGAAGGCGTGAGTTGAGAGGGACTTCACCAAGCAACTCGACATCCATCTGAGCAGCCATAGCCGCTCCTCCACCATGGGAAAACACTTCGTCGCGATGGCCGCATTTGGGACAGAGATAAAATGACATGTTCTCCACGACACCGATGACGGGAATACCAACCTGACGAAACATGGCAACTCCCTTGCGGACATCCTGAAGCGCCACGTTCTGCGGTGTTGTAACAATAACCGAGCCGGTTACCGGCACTGTCTGGGAAAGCGACAGTTGAATGTCTCCCGTTCCTGGCGGCAAATCGATAACCAGGTAGTCGCAATCTCCCCAGGCAACGTCGAACAAAAGCTGGCGCAGAGCTCCGTGCAACATCGGTCCCCGCCAGACAACGGGCTGATCTTCGCTGACAAGAAAGCCCATGGAAATCACGCGGAGGCCGTGAGCTTCCAGAGGGACGATCCGCTTTTCAACAACCCGCGGGCGACCCGCCGCTCCAAGCATTGCGGGAACGTTGGGTCCGTATATGTCAGCGTCCAGCAATGCAACGCGCGCGCCAAGCCTTGAAAGTGCAGTCGCGAGATTGACGGCAGTGGTGGTCTTGCCAACGCCTCCCTTGCCGGAACCCACAGCGAGAATGTTTTTTACCCCGGGTATGGGCGTTTTGCCTTCGGGAATGGCACCTTTACTGACCCTTGCGGTCATATTAATGTCGATGGATGAAACTCCTTCGACAGCGCCGATAGCCTGGCGGCAATCTCCCTCGATCTTGTGTTTCAAGGGACAAGCGGGTGTGGTCAGCTCAACAGTAACGGACACGGCTCCTGATTCACGAACCTCGACGTCCTTGATCATGTTCAGGCTGACAAGATCTTTCTTCAGGTCCGGATCGTCCACCGTCCGCAAGGCGTCGATAACTTGATCTTTCAGGTTGGGCATGACCACCTCTGGTGCGTCTCCCGCGTCCAGGCTCCGAAATGAAGGCTATAGCCGGATTCGTGCTCATCTATTGCGAAAGATAAGAACCTCGAACCGACGCGGGCAACGATCCTTCGTGCTGTTCAATGGAGATTTCCGGCAGGCGAGTTGTGAGAACCCTGATGGTCTCCGAGCCGGCGGAACGGCCCAGAACGAAAACGCGATGATCAGCGGAGTCGTCGAGGAAGAACGGCTCCACTTCGCTGGTCACCGGGTCAG
Organism: Candidatus Sumerlaeia bacterium; assembly: GCA_028284075.1. Taxonomy (GTDB): domain Bacteria; phylum Sumerlaeota; class Sumerlaeia; order SLMS01; family JAHLLQ01; genus JAJFLJ01. Next base: position 23,142 of record JANQSL010000268.1, read on the forward strand.
ATGCTCCAACATATTTTGCGGCCATGCGCATTTTGCCGGCGGATTCTGAAATGATAAAGGCCGATTCTCCGTTCTCCAGCAGGAGACGCCACTGTTCCCGGATTCCCTTGTCGTCCTGTTCAGGTCCCGCAAAAACCTCCACGGGCATCCCTGTGCTGTTCAGGACCTGATAACGATTCCACAGTGCGCGGTATTCGCCAGGATAGACCTGCTTTGCCATGACCTCTGTGCCGGGATCCATGGTTTCGCCGGCAGGAGTAACAACCCGGTTGAAGGTATTTGGTTCGAGCACCAACAAAGGATTGCTGGCAGAATTCACCTGGCCAATATAGACAGGTTGGGCATTTTCGATGTCTGTCGGATAGACAAACGCGCAGACGAGTAGTTCTTCGGGAATTTCCACGAGTGCAATGGAGCAGGGTGCCAGGGGAGCCTTGCGAATTGTGAATATCTCGCCGGATTCAATACTTGCAATACCCACCCGCATGGCATGGGGCGTCTGATTGAATATCGGCATGTTCCATGTGGTATCGGCAACTCCGGCAATGTTGTAGGGAATCGGCTGTTCCGGATCAGCAAGGTGCGGCTGAATTCTCTGACGCATTGCATCGATGCGAACGTTTGCAGACGGTGTGGGGGTTGGCGTTGGCGGAGCGGGTGTCGGAGTCGGAGTTGCTTCCGGCTTCTCCTGAAGCCGGAACACGGTCCGAAAACCAACTTCTTCCCGGCCGGAGTTCGTGACGTGAGGCTCACGAACCGTTAGCCTGCCGCCTCCCTCCAGATAGAAATTGCCGCCCCTGATAGTGCGAGACTCCTTGTTACTGTCGAGGTACGGATTTTTGCTTCCCGCAACCTGAGTGCAGTAGTCACGAACGTATCCGTCCTTCATCCATTCTGAAACGTTGCCGGCAAGGTCGTGAACACCAAACTCGGAGACATCAATTTCCGATGCACCCCGTTCTTCCGGTTCACCCACCACACCACGACCGATAACGGCGCCCTCTTTCGGTTCGTTTCCCCAGGGGAAGAGGTTAAGGGCGCGGCCGCGACCGGCAATTTCCCACTCAGCTTCCGTCGGCAGATCCTTCCGGACGATTCGGGCGTATTGTTGCGCAGCGTTCCACGAGACGGCACGCACCGGCTGGCCGGCCAATTCGTCCAGATTTCGCACTCCGAGTCGCGGAGGCTCCAGGCCTTCTTTTGCCGCTACCGTCCGATACCGGCTCATTTCGGTCTCAAACTTGTCGATATAGAAGCTGCCGATGGTCACATCAACCACCGGACCTTCCCTTCGCTGAAATCCCGGGAGCGTTTCGTCTTCGGTTCCGATGCGATAGGTTCCACCAGGAACCAGCACCATAACAGAACCGTCGTCCTCCCAGACAATTTCGCGCCACGCCTCTCCGAAATCGGGCGTTTCAACTGTTCCTTTTTCCACAACGGGTTTGTAGGCGGCGCCAAGCACCACGGGAAGGAGGATTAGACAGACTGCCAGAAAGTTGATCTTGGAGGGGTACATTAAGAGCCTCACAGGCGAACATCTCGTCGTCAGATGAACTCTAGGCTTCGAATGTTCCCGGGAAAAGCGAAAATCCTTTGAAAGTCATGGACTGCTTAAACGTCTGAGGCACCGGGACAAGCCCGGTGCCTCATACGTTCCTCAGTCAGGGGTCCCTCCCGGACCCTCTCCTGCCTCCCCAATACCAACCTCCCTGCTCCTGCCCTGTCTTGCTCCTCCGCCCCCACGATTCCTCCGAAGCCTCCCCAAAAATAACTGCCTCTCACCCAAGTGTTGCGAAGAGTGGTGCGGCGGTGCATCGTCACTTGTTGTTGAGGTGCATCACCGCGAGGCCTTGTATTCTCCGTTCTTCGCTGATTTACCTGGACTTGGCATTTTCTTCGGAAGTTTCCTCCCCTCCCCCGACATGACCAAAAGGCCTGATCTATGCCAGACTTGAGGAAGCCGCGTCAGGGAATCACTCTCTTGGCAAAACAAAATCCCCGGTCACGAACCTCGCGATAGAGATCGCTTGCCGGGTCAAAGCTGGTGAGCCGCACACTCCCGCCGGAGGCTTCGATGAAAACGTTGTCGGCAAGGTAGAGAGCGGTGTGGGTAATTCGGCCACTGCGTCCGAGGAAATAGAGAGTGTCGCCGCCCCGAAGATGGTCACGATACCACCGGGTCCCAACCAGCTCGCCGCCGTAGGCCTGCTGGTAGGCGTCGCGGGCAAGATTCACCCCTGCAGCCCGGTAGGAACTTTGAACAAGCCCTGAGCAATCGACGCCGTCGGTGGTCTTGCCGCCCCAAACGTAGTCAGAACCGAGAAAAGTCTGTGCTGTTTTCATCGCGGTCGAGGCGCGGTCGCCGGGTCCCGTGGGGATTATTTCCGCAGCGTCGGAGGGAATGGAACGGATACTTCCGTCGGGCAGCCGGACTGAATAATCGCCTTCATCCGTGAGACCGGCGAGAGGCAGGCGGGCACCCGCCGGGATGCGTCGCTCCCCTTCTCCCTGATCGGACAAAACAGCGACCTTCGGAGCCTCAAGCCAGGCGGTGAACTCCTCGCCGCCGACAGGGCGCACGGCGCTTGCATCCATGAAGCTGACGTAACCTTCCGCCGTGTTGCAAAGGTAGGTGTGGTTTGCGCCCTCCATCAGGAGGAAAACGTGATCCCCGAGCAGTGCATTGGTCATTTGCTCGCGGGGTTCTTCGGGCTGGTCGTAGGTGATAACGTGAGTGACATCCACGATCCCGTAGCGCGTATCCCCAAGGGATTCCGAAGGAAGTTGCTCGATATTGTTCTCAATGGAGGTGAAACCGAGGTAGGTCAGAAACTTCTCCAGAGTGGCGGCGTTCTCCTTGAATCCGCTGTACCCCGAAAGAACGACGGTCCCGTCGTCGGCGACTGTTGCGTCGGCGTCAAAGGCGATGATTTTCGGATCATTAATGAGCGAAAGCCTGAAGTATTTTATGTAGTGCGGAAGCCGTTCCGGCTTGCCGATGAAGTCCGGCTCAACAGGGGCAAGAAGGCGTTCGTAATAAACCTGTTCCCGTGTTTTTCCATGCTCTCCGCCCATTCGAACGCCGCGGCGGATTTCGTTCGGATCCACGCTTGAGGAGACAGCAGAGGTCTCCTCAGTATCTTGAGCAGGAGCCGCTGCAGCAGCCGGTAGCACCGCCTGCAAAGCAATTAGCGGAACAGCAAAGAAAAGAGATCGTCTCATGGGACCCTCCGTGATGTGGCTTTAAACGAACGAGCGGCCTCGCACTTGAGGGGCCGCTCGCTTTGCCGTCAATTCGTTCTGGAGGTGCGGGCGGGATTCGAACCCGCGAATAAAGGTTTTGCAGACCTTCCCCTTAGACCGCTTGGGTACCGCACCTCTGGGGGGCGGCAAGGCTGGCAGTATCAGGACCCAGGTCAAGGGCAAAGCGGAAGACAGGCCCTTCTTGCGGAATACGGTTGTTCGGAATTTTCGTTGCGCAAGCGGGGTCCGCGTGGCGGTGATCAAACTTTGATTTGCTGGAGGTCCTCTGCGTCTTGGCGGACGATTCTGAGAAGAAAACCCGCAGGCTTTCCCCATGGCCGCCGGTCAAGCCGGGAAGTGATTCGGAGCAGCAGGATAAACCGACTCCTCCTCCGCCACCGATGGAAGGACGCACTCCGTCGAGTGAATCAAACCCACGTTTCTCGCTCCAGGACTCCCGCGACCGAATTCCGGTCGCCAAGCCGGCACCGCAACTGACGACAGACTCTGAACCGGTACGATGGATCGGTCCCTACGCCATCTATCACGAGATTGCCCGGGGTGGAATGGGTGCCGTTCTCTATGGCGAGGACCCGGTTCTTGAGCGACGGGTGGCCATCAAGATCATGGCACTGGGTCTTGCGGACGATGAGGATGCCATCCGAAGGTTTCAGCGGGAGGCCCGGGCAACAGCCTCCATTGATCATCCGAACGTTGCACGGGTCTACATGGTGGGGCTGGATGAGGATGGCGCGCCCTTTCTGGCAATGGAGTATGTCGACGGCGCACCACTGGAACAGCTCATCAAGGATCGAGTATCCGTTTCATGGTCCGGCGTGTGTGATTTGATGATACAGGCCTCGGAAGGGTTGCGAGCGGCATGGAAGCAGGGTGTCGTACACCGGGACATCAAGCCGGCGAACCTCATGATCACCTCGGACTGGAAAGTGAAGCTCGTGGACTTCGGTCTCGCCAAGGTCTTCCGCGATGAAAGCTTCAAGACAGTGGCGGGAATGGTGATGGGGACACCCCGTTACATGTCGCCGGAACAAGCACAGGGGCGCGAGGCCGATGTCCGCAGTGATGTCTACTCACTTGGCGCCACGTTCTATCATGTGGCGTGCGGACGAACGCCTTTTGACGGCGACAACCCGACTCAGATCATGATGAAACATGTGACGTCACCCCTGGTTCCGCTTCGGAGTCTGAACCCCGAAGTTCCCATGGAGTTCGATGAAATCGTTCGCAGATGCATGCACAAGGATGCGAATGAGCGATATCAGGATTACGCGGATCTGGTTTCTGATCTTGAACGGTTGAAGCTCCAGTGCACATCGCGGGAACAGGGGTCGATCGTGAACTCAATTCACGATATGCCGACCGTCAGACGAGGTCCGAATGACGCACCCATTCCTCCGGCTTCAGGCAACACGGCAAACCGCGATCACATGCCGGAGCAGGAGGAGGAGTCTTCTGATCTTCCTCTCTGGCGCATGGCAATCCTTGGCGGCATCGTCCTCCTTGTGGTCATTGCCGGGGTTGCCATGCTGGGCTCCGGAGAAAACGGAACTGAAGCGCCGGAGTCCGTGCGCGCGGAGCCCGGCAAGTCAGGCCTGACGGTTCTGCTCGAGCGGCTGATAGCTGAGGAGCAGTCCGATTCGGCGGATGAAGTGGATCCCGACTATATTTCGTATCTCGCGACCACGGAGATTCTGGGGGAGCTCGGAGAGGCCCTTTTTGTTTACCAGGTCGATAACTCCGAGCGTGCACGTGATCTCGTGGAGCTTGTGGAATCGGGGTCAACGATTCGCGAATTCGATATCGCGGAGGACGGCTCTCCCCTGGATGGCTGGCGCAACTACCTCTACTATTCCCGGGCCGACCAGACAATTCGCTCTCCAGGGCTTGACGGACGCCCCAACACTCCGGACGATCTACTGGTAGATTCGGAGGGCGACACAACCACTGATACTCCGGAATTGTATGCAGAGCTGGCCGAAACGGCGGCCAGGGATTAACGACGGGAGAATACATGTGAAACGATTTGTTCAAGTTGCCGGGGGAGCCCTGCTTTCCATCGCTGTTTCGACGTTGCCTGCGCAAAACGGCAAACGCATCGATATCACCGAGGAGGTTCACGGCAAGAAAGCCGCGCAATTCGAGAACTCCTGGCCTGTCTTCGTCACGGAGGGGGTGGAATTCGATGAGGAAACTCTTAACAAGGTCATCTACGGAACGGACGACCGCATTGACTGGTACGAGGAGACAAACCCGGCGCGTCTGAAGCTTGCAAGGTCGACCTGCGTTCTCATTGATCCCTCAAATATCACTGATAATGGTAACGGCACCTATGACCTGGACGACACCACGTTTCAACAAGCGCGTGGTGTGTGTGTGAGCGAACCGTTTTCCCAGCAGCCGGTTCCTGGTGACTGCTCCGGCTTTCTGGTCGCATCAGATATCATCGCCACTGCGGGACATTGTGTAACGAGCCAGTTTGCGGCAGCGAACACTTTTTTCGTCTTCAACTTTAACATGGTGGATGCGAACACGCCCCGACTGACGGTTAATGAAGAGGATGTTTACCGCGGAACAACTTTGATCGGACAGGTCCTCTCCGGTTCAACAGGAGAGGACTGGGCTTTGATTCGCGTCGACCGCCCCGTCACGGCGCCGGAGTCGGAGCCCCATGTGATCCGGCGCACCGGAACGATTCCAGTCAGCACGAACATCGGAGTGATCGGTCATCCCGCAGGTCTTCCGAGCAAGATCGCTTATGGAGCCGATACGGCGGTTCGAGACACGTCCAACAGTATTTTCTTTGAAGCAAACCTCGATACGTATGGAGGGAATTCCGGTTCGGCCGTTTTCAACGCGGCCACAGGGATTGTGGAGGGAATTCTCGTACGAGGTGAGACGGATTATGTCTCGAACGGCGGATGCCTGATTTCCAACGTTGTCGGAAACAACGAGGGAAGCGGCGAGGATGTCACCAAGACAACACTTGCCGGGTTTAATTCGCTCATTCCGACGCTTTCCGTTGTGGGAATTCCGATGATCGATGACACGGCGGGCGGAGATGGCGACGGCATTCTCGAACCGGGAGAGAGCAACGTTTCCGTTTCATTCATGGTCAAGAACACAGGCGAGGCAACGGACACCAATGTCGGAGGAACCATCAGCCCGCTCGATGTGTCGGTTACCACCGGAGTTGACTCAGCGTCTTACGGTTCATTGTCCTCCGGACAGATCAAGAACAGCGTCGCACCATTCACCATCTCGGTCGATTCCGCACACGTCTGCGGGGACCCGGTGACTCTGGAAATCGACCTGGTATCCGACAACGAAAGCACGACTTACACCTACATGCTGCCAACGGGACCGGTTTGCGATGTTGTGCCGGACCTTTCTCTGGCTGCGGCCATCGGTGTTACGGATTCGGCAGGAAACGGAAACGGCTCGGGCGGGATCGATCCCGGCGAGTCAATGGTCAGCCTGAATATTCCGCTCGCCAACTCCGGAACCGATGCAACCTCCGTCATGGCGACACTGAGTTCGCCAACTTCCACAGTCACGGTTTTATCCGGCGACTCAACCTATCCGGACATTGCGACCGGAAATCAGGGAGCCAATGAGACCCCCTTTGTGATCGGACTCGATCCCGGCCATGCCTGCGGAGCCCCGATCACTCTTCAGCTCGATCTGGTTACGACACAGGGGGCGGCACTCCTCGAACTTGAAATGCCAACGGGTTCTCCCGGTCAGTCCATGCAGGTTCTCAGAAACATCCCATCCTCCGTGGCGATCGTGGACCAGCAAACCGTATTCCGCGATATCGATATAACGGAGGTCGGTCTTGTTACCGACGTGAACGCGACTGTCGACGTCAACCATACGTACATGGAGGACCTGACCATTACGATCGCGGGACCTGGTGGCCAGGCGTCGACGCTGATTGCCGGCCGCGGCGGTGCCGGCAATGACATGAACAATACGGACTTCGATGATTCAGCGGCTTCGTCAATCGCTTCCGGAAGTCCTCCTTTCAGCGGCACTTTTCGACCTGAAACCCCTTTGGACGTGTTCAATGGCAGGTTCGCCGCAGGAACATGGAGATTCAGCGTATCAGACAGCGCAATCAATGATCAGGGAACCATGACAACAAATACCGGGTTAAACATCACATACGATTCGCGCGAGTGTCAGGAGGTCTCCAGCAGCGAAGAGTGGCGGATCTATTAGGACCGGGCCTCCCGGTCAGTCCGGTACATGCGGAAAGGCTTCGTCGAGTTCACTCTCGGCAAGCTCCACGAGAAAATCCGAAATCCGATCACAAACGATTTCAAGATAGCGGCGGCCTTTCCCGGCCGTCGCTTTTGATGGATCCCCCACCGCCGAATGGTCGTTGAGGCTGGCGAAACGCCGACTGGTTCTGGCCCATCCTTTTTCCAGAGCTTGAAAGCGAAAAGGACGAGCCTTGCCGTCTTTGGCATACTCCATCTCGACGAGTTCAGGAAAGAGATCCATTGCCACGGAAGTTTCCATCTCTCCCGCATGGTCTTCCTGCTCCTCAAAGATATCGGAGTAAACATCGGAGCCAACGCGCCACCAGTTCACAACGAAGACATGAATATCGAGATCAGACTGCACCTGGCGAACAAAGGCTGTGAAATCGTTTCCACCATGTCCGTTGATGATGACCACGCGGTGGATATCATTTTGAACGAGCGACTCGAAGAGGTCGCGCAACATCGCATTCAAAGTGTCCTGAGATACATGCATCGCGAGGGGAAAATCCATCAGATTACAGTCCACCCCGTAGGGAATGCCTGGAAGACAGATCACTGACCGGCATTGTTTCCATGCACGCTCGGTTACCGTCCGGGATACCCACGCGCTGTGAAGAAAATCCTCTCCATAAGGGAGATGAAGGTTGTGAGGTTCAATTGCACTGGTCGGAATAACTGCAACTTTGGGCAGTCCGTTTTCCCGCAACCGCCGCAGATTGGTCTGCGTAATATCCCATTCGTTGATCATGCGATTCCCTCTCTTGAAGTCTTTTTAAAGCGATCCGTGACGAGTACGTCTTCCATGGGCAGCTGTCCAGGACGAGGCCAGGCGGATTTCGTCCCCTTGCCAACAGCGACGAACATGGCGATAACATGATCGTCCGGCAGGTTGATCAACTTCGCCACCGCGTCGAAATCAAATCCGTCCATCGGACAGGAGTCGTAGCCCATGGCTTTCGCGGCGAGCATCACTGTCTGTGCGGCGATTCCACAGGAACGCATTGCTTCATCCCGCTGAACTCTGTCTCTGCTCCGGTAGTAGCCACTGATTGCCGGCACGAGCAGATCCTGAACCTCTTTCGGTGCATTGACCCAGTAGCGGGCGGGGTCACGCTGCCACGCATTGAGGTCGGCGGTTAAGATAATGAGAAGAGAAGCATCCGTCACCTGGGCCTGATCCCAGGAGACCTTTCGGATTTCCCGCCTCAGCTCCGGATTCTTCACGACAACAAAGCGCCAGTGCTGAATGTTGAAGGCTGTTGGAGCTTTCATCGCCAGACCGATCAGGCGATGAATTTCATCCTCCGTCATTCGATGGCCAGAGTCGTAGTGCTTAATGGAGCGGCGTTGCTCAATGGCGTCAAATGTGTCCATGCCACACTGTACCTCCGTTCGGTTTGCGGGAAGAATGGAGACTCAGGACGAGACGGCAAGAGGAACGGGCCGTCCTGTGGCAAAACCCTGGATCATGTCTGGCATGATGCTTCGGGCAACTTCTCTGTGGTAGCCCAGCTCAACGCCCTCCAGCACTGTCAAAACGTCCAGTTCTCTGGCCATATCCGAGATAACGCCCAGCATCAGAAGACGACGCTGATCCCTGGCGGAATCGGGCATGAAAAAACGATCAATCTTGATGCCTGAAACGGGAAGACGCAAAAGGTGACTGAAGGAGGAGTAGCCGGCTCCGAAATCATCCACGAAAATCCGAAACCCGCGCCGGGCAAGCTCGGCAAGCGATTCGACCGCAGTGGAGTCACTGTTCATGGCAGCGCTTTCCGTTATTTCCAAAACGAACCGCGAAGGTTCCACTCCCTCCTCAGCGAGAATAGAGGAGGCGCGGTCAGGAAAGTCCGGATCGGAAAGCTGCAGTACCGAGACATTGACACCGAAGAAGACTGTCTCATCAATATGATGAGCGGCATGTGCCGCATCCTGGAGAACTGTCACTCCGATAACACTGATCATCCCCGTGACCTCCGCGAGTGCGATGAAGTCGGCCGGTTGCAAAAGACCCCTTTGAGGGTGCTGCCAGCGGGCAAGCGCTTCATAGCCGAGAACCTCACCCGTAAAGGGATGTACGAGGGGCTGATAGTGGACTGTTATTTGTTTTCCGGAGTTTCGGAGGTCGTACTCAAGGCGAAGCCGGTCTTGTTGCCAGGAGGAGAATGCTGATGGGTCAATCGTATCCGCGGCCCTTGCCGAATCCTCCAGCAGATGTGAAACTCTCAGACGGGTTTCAGAAGTGGCTTCCGCAAAACGGCCGAACAACAGGTCGTTGGCAAAGGCGATTCCAATGGTGTTGGCAAGAGTCTGCAGAAGATTGAGATCGCCTTCATCGAAGGCCCTTGGCTGTTCGATCATGTAAACCCCAAGGACCCCTACAATTCTCCCGTCGGCGAACATCGGCGCACCGGCATAGGATTGAAATGTAAAATGGCCGGGCTTCCTCAGGGAGAGCCTGTGAATTCTTGCGGTAATCGGATCAATCGGTGTGTTGGTGATTGTTACAGGGCGACCACCCTGCAACAATTCTGCCGCAATACCGGCGTTTGCCGGTAAATCGGCGGAAAGGATTTCACGTTGAACGCCATGGAGACCGAGAAGGTGAAGAATGTTTCCGTTGAGCCCGCGGACGACGCAGGCGTCCACGTCCATAACCCGGCAGACTTCCTTTGCGGCAAACACAACATGGTCTGTAAATCGGCCACCGCGGCCCAGCCGAGATGCAACGTCACTGATCAGCGACAGTCTCTTGTTCAAGCCCTGATCGGCGACCTGCTGTTCCGGCATACCGTATTCACTCCGAAACTTCCCCCTCCATGATATTACATATTCGCATGGTGGTTTGAGGTCTGCAAGAGATAAATATGGTTTTTCAAAAGCCCCTTCCATAAATGAAGTGCTGAGCGAGAGGGGTTTATCAAAGACTCAGGTGTTTGCACCGCCGGAGTTCAGAAACCGGGGGTCTTCCCTGAGACTGTAAATGCCTCGTCCGTCGCGGAGTGGAATCGGGACAGCACCAACGGTTCCGGCATAGAAGTCGACGGGACCCGCATCTCCGATCACGGCATACGCATACCCCATGTCCTGCAAGCCCATCAGGGCTGCGATGAACAATGCTTTGCCGATGCCCCGGCCACGCCATGCTTCGTCCACACCGGTTGGGCCGAAGTAGTTCCTGCGAGTACACTCATAGGCTGCAAACCCCAGAATCTCTTTTTCGCAGGTCGCGATAAAAGATGAAACCGGTTGATGGCTAAAGCTCACCTGAACCTCATCGGCCCAGTTCTCGGTGAAGTGCTCCGTCACGAAGCGGCGTACACTTGAGGCCTCCCACGGATTGGGACGCCGAATCATGATTTTCTCGGCACGAAGATTCTCCAGCAGGCCGGAAATATCGGGAAGGTCGATGAGGGAGCAGAGCATGTCGGACATTGTGGTATCACTCCTTTGATATACCGAATTCAAGGGCGCTTCGACATCGGGAGCATGTCTGCAAACCGTTCCCGGCCGCAACCGGCGACCGGTTTTCACTTGCGCCAGTGCAAGCCACAGCTCGTCCTGATCACAGGTGCTTGAGGCGACTCAGAGACTGCACCATTTTCCTGCACAGCTTGCCCTGTACAATAACCCTCGGAATTGACTCGTGGACGGTGGGAAGGGAACTCGGCGGCGATGTTTCGATCGGGCGAATTCTGCATATCCCGGTTACGGCAATTCCCATACGGGTCGAACCCAGCCTCAACGGTCATCGTCGTTTGCACAAGCTCGCGGCCAACTACTACCGCGCCACTGGAGGAATCGCCGCTCAAGGAGAGGGGAACTGGGTTCTCGATGCGGGGACGGAAATTTTTTGCAGAAGTGCGGCTCCTCTCCCCTGCCTTGAGGCTCCGGGAGTGGACGGGGTTTTTCGGCTGGAAGCGTCTTTGGGACGCTTCCAGCAGGCGATCGTGGAACAGCCCAGCCTGGCAGGTCTTGTTTCGAAATGGAGAGTGGATCAGATACTGCACGCGACAAGGCTGGCGCTTAGAGTGGACTGGCTGGAAGGAACCAGCGTCAAGCGGGGCATGAAACTGGACGCGGTGGAAAAAACCGCGGCCGAACAGGAGTCCTCAGGCGTCTGGGATCGACTGGAAATGACGGACTGGTTCAATCATGAAGGCGGAACGGCTCACTATCTCTTTGTCTGCACCGAATTGTGACCAGCGTGTTGGAAACTTTGTCTCTGCTCATTAGTTTTTCATTATTCCGACCAAGAACTCTCGACACCCGCAACCAATTGAAATCCTGTAATCTTAACACCATCGCCCGGGAGAGCTTCCATGGACTTGTCACGCCGCCATTTCTTTAAAACAGCCGCGGCAGTAACCGTCGGTTTCACCGGATTGGGTTTGTTAACCGGCCGCAGGAGCAGTGCCCAGGGTGTTGCGGAAAGCTCTCGACTCATCGATGGCTACGGGCCGCTCGGAGCGGATGCGGTGCTGGAACTGCCGGAAGGGTTCTCCTACCGGATCATTGCACGTACGGGTGAGGAAATGAGCGATGGACTGCTGGTCCCGGGCCGACCGGATGGAATGGCGGCCTTTCCGGGTTCCGATGGTAAAACCATTATCATTTGCAATCATGAGCTGAACTTCAACGATGAGGCAATTTCGGCGTTCGGCGGTGACGCGGCTCGATTGAGAAAAGTGGATCCAGCGCTCATCAATGACGTGGGTTTCGACAATCGTCCGTGTACGGGCGGAACCACAAACATCACTTTCGACACAAAGACGCAGAAGAAGTCCGCACAGTTCCTGAGCCTCGCTGGAACCGAGCGAAACTGTGCAGGCGGCCCGACGCCGTGGAACACCTGGATTACATGTGAAGAAACAGTCGCCGTGGCGGATGAGCGTCATGCGATCGATCACGGCTACAACTTTGAGGTTCCCGCCGACCTGAAGACCGGACCCGTCGAGCCCGTTCCGCTCAAGGCCATGGGCCGATTCAACCATGAGGCGGTCGCGGTCGATCCGAGGAGTGGGATTGTCTATCAAACGGAGGACCGCCATGAGGGTCTGATCTATCGGTTTGTTCCCAATACACCCGGTGAGCTGCACAAAGGAGGAAAGCTCCAGGCTCTTGTGGTGCAAGGCCAGCGGAGCCTCGACACTCGAAACTGGATCATTCCGCATCTGGTGGACGAAGGCGAAGAATTCAAAGTCGAATGGCTGGACATGGAGGATGTGGAGTCGGCCCAGGACGATCTGCGCTTTCGCGGATATGAAGCGGGAGCCGCTCGCTTCGCTCGCGGCGAAGGCATGTGGTATGGAAACGATGCCGTTTATTTTGCGTGTACGAACGGCGGGAACAAAAAAGCCGGGCAGATTTGGCGTTACATTCCCAGTCCTGATGAGGGTACGCCTGAAGAGCGGAAGACGCCGGGACGGCTTCAACTGTTTGTAGAACCGAACGATCGGAAGCTGATCGACAATGCGGACAATCTGACCGTTGCGCCCTGGGGTGATGCGATTCTGGTGGAGGATGGAGACGGCGAGAATCGAATCGTTGGCGTTCGTCCAGATGGAAGATTTTATATGCTTGGACGAAACTCTATCAGCAACTCGGAAATGGCAGGCGTGGTGTTTTCACCGGATGGCTCCACGCTGTTTGTCAATATCCAGCATGACGGGCTGACGCTTGCGATCACGGGTCCATGGGACCGCATCCGGACCTGATGAGCTGCTTTGTGCTCAGCGCTGACCTGCCAGGGGTTGCACTCGGGTCTCAAGAAATTCACTCATAGCCTCCGCCGTAAACAGACGACTTGCCTGGCGTGCGGCGACCCGGCTTCTGACGCGCAAGTCCTCGTCAACTATATAGCGAGCCATCAGGTCGCGGAGGGATTTTATACTCCCGTATTTGAACGTGGCATTTTCAAATCCTGGCTCGGCGGGATAGTGTTTGGGAAGAATCACCGGAAGCCCGAGGCGAATCTGGTCGAGAGTGACTGCGGAGACCTTGGTTAAACCGTTAAGCTCAACACGCATGAACGGACTGTTTTTTGGTTCGTGCCGCTTACGCAGTGAGGCGACTATGATGGACGATTTCAGCAGAGTCCGATCATACTCGTCGTGAGACACCCATTCACCGGTCATGTGAACAGGTACTCCCTTCGCCTTCATACTCTCATACTGTTCAATCACAGGGATGGAGGATTTCTTCGGGGAGGGAACTCCGAGAAGCAACAGTTCAGCTCGTTCAAGTAAATCAGGAGATAACCCTTCGAACGCTCTCAAAACCGTTCTGTAGTCTCGACGCTTGTCATTGATCGATCCCGGCAGAACGAACCTCACAGGCTGATCGCCTTGGTCGATGGCAGCGTCGGGCAGATTCGAGCCGGAAATCACCGACCAGGAGGCGATCACAGGTTTGCGGGTTTGCCCATGCCGCTCGACCCATCTTTTCTGGTGATCGGTCAGCACCCAAAAGGCCGTGTATTTCGCCTCTATGCCGGCCAGATACCGCTTGTAGGTACGCTGAAGGCTTCGAACGGCAAATCTGCGAGCAAGGAACGTCCGAACATTGTGAATCATGGATACAACCGGTACGCTGAAGTCGGTTGCGAGAAACGAATCCAGATCACGGTAGGGCTGATCCAAAACAAGCAGGTCAGCGCGATGCCTGCATTCGGTGGCGATTTGTCTGTAGTACTCTGTCGCGGACCTGTCTCCACGACACACGATCTCCATGTTCCCGGGGCCGACGTCCGAACCGGAGTCCCTGAGAAATTCTCCAATCCTGGGTCCGGCAAAAACAAGGCAATCCCAACCGGCTGCCACTGCTCCTGCAAGAATTCCTTGATAGATATAGCGATGCTGAATGTGCTCGGTGCTAAGTGCGAGTCGAAAGGGCATGGACAAGAGACTCCCGGGGCGGGATTGAAACTGCCCTGGAGGGTGAATATCAAACATGATATTCGAGAAAGAGTCGATGTGCAGATGAAAAAGATCCAGGCCGGACTTCGTGTTTGCTTTGAAATCCGAGCTCCTGGCTCTGATGTATCATTGGTTATTCCCTGATCTCGAGAAATTCTCTTATGGCCTTCAGAGCAAATCCTTACCGGCTCTCCGGGTGGAGAGCCGGTATTAAGCACAGGAATCACCCCTCGTTAAAGACTCTGAACCGTCAGGCAGCGAAGCTGCATGATGCTCTTCCGCCTGACTGCCATGCTTTTGGATACGGGTCTTTCCTGATAGAGCATCGGGGAGAACGAACCAAAACCGATCAGGAAAGACCGTTGAAACCCTGCTCACTCCATTGAACTCATCGGGCAGAAACCCGTTCCTTCTTCGATGCCGCCTGCCCCTGCCGGCAGGTTCCCTTCGTGGATGGACAAGCGTCCTGGAGCCACGGCTGCACTCGCCTCTTGCACGCTGGAGCCACTGACCCCTAGATACCGCGCCGAACGCAACCTGAGGAGTCGCCCGTGACCATAGCAGAAGTCCCCGCCAAGACCATTGCCGCCCAGGACCCGGAAGTTGCCGCCTGCCTGGACGCTGAACTGAAACGTCAGACCACCACTCTTGAAATGATCGCCAGTGAGAATATTGCGTCCGATGCCGTGCTTGAGGCGGCCGGTTCGGTCATGACCAACAAGTATGCAGAGGGTTATCCGGGGAAGCGCTACTACCACGGGTGCGAACAGTATGACGGAGTTGAAAACCTTGCCATCGACCGGGCCAAAAAGCTTTTCGGCGCTGAGTTTGCAAACGTCCAGCCCCACAGTGGAACAACCGCAAATCAGGCGGTTTTTATGGCAACGATCAAACCCGGCGATGTGGTTGTCTCGCTGTCTCTCGCTCACGGCGGACATCTGTCCCACGGACATTCCGTGAACATGGCGGGAAAACTCTATACCATTCAGCAGTATGGTGTCTCGCGGGAGACGGAGCGTATCGATTTCGACGAGGTGGCGAAGCTCGTTCGAGAGCATAAGCCGAAGATGATTATCACGGGTGGATCGGCCTATCCGCGCCTCATTGACTTCGAGAAGTTCCGCGAGCTGGCAGATGAGGCGGGTGCCGTTTTCCTTGTGGATATGGCTCACTTCGCAGGGCTTGTGGCCGGACAGGCGATTCCATCGCCAGTGCCGGTTGCGGATGTCGTGACAACCACAACACACAAGACTCTGCGAGGGCCCCGTGGCGGGTTGATTCTCGCCAAAGAGAGCTTTGGCAAAAACATTCAAAAGTCCGTCTTCCCGGGTATGCAGGGTGGACCGCTGATGCACCTCATTGCAGCCAAGGCCGTTGCCTTTGGCGAAGCTCTGCACCCGTCTTTCAAAGACTACGCAAAACGGGTCATCCGAAACGCACAGGTGTTGGGGGAAACACTCGTCGGCGAAGGCCTGCGCCTGGTAACCGGCGGAACGGACACACACCTTGTCCTGGTGGACCTGACAGCATTCAATGTAACCGGAAAGGCTGTCAGTGACGCTCTGGAGGAGGCGGGTATCACCGTAAACATGAACATGATCCCCTTCGATACTCGCAAACCCACGGAATGCAGTGGCATCCGGATTGGTTCCCCTGCGCTGACAAGCCGTGGAATGGATGAGGAGGAGTTCCGGCGAATCGGGCGCTGGATTGCCGATGTGGCGCGCAATGTCGAGGATCCTGCCGTCATCAAGCGTGTGAGGAGTCAGGTGGAGGAACTTGCTTCATCCTTCCCGCTAAGAGCCGAGGAGGCGTAGGATCGAAAAGTGAAATGGCCGGACTTCCCTCCCGGAGTCGTGCTTGCGGCTCCGGGGTTTGTTTTGGCACCAACGCGGTTACCCATTTTCAACAAGAGGCTGTGTTCATGAGAGCAATTATCCCTGTCGCCGGATTCGGAACGCGGATGCGTCCGCACACCTTCACAGTACCGAAGGTTCTGTTGAATGTTGCCGGAAAACCGATGCTGGACCACATCATCGATTCTCTCGTGGACGCGGGAATTACGGGAGTGACTCTCATCGTTGGTTACCTGGGAGACGTTATCGAAAAACACGTTCGCGAAACATACCCTGACCTTGAGAGCCACTTCGTTGAGCAGGAGCAAATGCTCGGGCTGGGGCACGCCATCTGGCTCGGCAAGGAGATTCACAAGGACGACAAGGACCTTCTGATTATCCTGGGAGACACGATTCTCAAGGCCGATTTCAAGGCCCTCTTTGCAACTCCGGAGACAGCGATCGGCGTAAAAGAGGTGGAGGACCCGCGCCGGTTTGGTGTGGTCGAACTGCGCGGTGACGGTTCCATCAGCCGCATGCTGGAAAAGCCGGAAAATCCTCCAACAAAAAAAGCGATTGTCGGTGTATACAAGATCAGCGATGCGCCACTCCTTTTCAAGGGGCTGGATCATGTGATCTCCGACGAGGTGAGGACCAAGGGCGAGTTCCAGCTCACCGATGCGCTGGCATGGATGCTCGATCAAAATCACGCCATGAAACCCTTCGATATCTCCGGATGGCTGGACTGTGGAAAACCGGAAACGCTGTTCGAGACGAATGCGATTCTGCTGGAAGACCACCCAAAGGAAGAACAGGCGGCGCTTGGAAAGAGTTATCCCAATGCCGTGATCGTTCCTCCGGTCTCCATCGGCAAAGATTGCAAGATCGAGGACTCTGTCATCGGCCCTCATGCCGTGGTGGGCGATGGAGCGACCGTGACCAGAGCCTTTATTCGCGATTCCATTGTGGGCAAAAATGCAACGGTGGAGTCCATCATGCTGAAGTTTTCGCTAATCGGCGAGAACGCGGCCGTTCGCGGACACAGCCACAGCCTGAACATCGGCGATTCGAGTGTTATCGATGTTGGTTGAACGTCATCGAATCTCGGCAACGGGATAAAGGAGTGTAAATCTCGACCCTTTGCCGAGAGTGCTTTCCACTCGAATTTCGCCGCGCGTGGCCTGAGTCAGCATGCGGGTAACGGCAAGGCCGATCCCGAGTCCTTCGTGAGAGCGGGTCAGGCTGTTATCAATCTGATAAAACTGATCAAAAATCTTCTTCAGTTTGTCCGCCGGAATACCCGTCCCCCGATCGCAGATGGAAATAGCCAGCCGCGTGCTTTCTCTCGATTCAAACTGAACCTCTACGGGAACTTCGTCCGGAGAAAACTTCATGGCGTTGTCCAGCAGATGGAAAAAGATGCGTTCAAGGGCGCGCTCGTCACAGATGATATTCGGAACTTCCCCATCAAAAACCGGGTGCACATCGACTCTGTTGTCGCGTCGACGATAATCCAGTTTCGGCAAAGTTGCGAAGAGTGTGTTGAGAGGATCAACGGGCACGAGTGAAATGTCCGTCACGCCTTCGGCTTCGATCTCCGCGATTTCAATGAGATCATTGACCATGTTGTTCAGATGACCCGTATTTTTGGCAACACGCCCAAGAAGGTTGCGCTGAGGATCAGTGATGTCTCCTGCCCGTTCGTTCAGGATCAACTCCACGAACCCTGTGATGGCTGTCAGTGGAGTGCGCAACTCGTGGGAAATAATGGACAGAAAGTTTGACTTCAGTTGATCAACGGCTTTGAGTTCGGAGTAGGCGTTTTCCAGATCGCTGATGAGTTCGGTGTTTTGAATGGCCATTGCTCCCTGCGTGGCAAACCAATCGAGGGAGTCGAGATCTTCCCTGGTAATCGGTTCACCGGTGATGCGGCGATCCACGAACACGAGGGCACGCAAGCCCCGGTTCGTCCGCAACGGAACGGCGGCGAAAGGTCCGGATAAAAGAGCTTCGAGTTCCGAGGGAATATCGAGGCGGTTACCATTATCACCAAAGGCTCGAGGAGCCCGCAGGTTAAGAAGGCGCCGGAAAAAAAGGGGTGCGGTTTCGTAGCCGCCGGCACTGTCGAGAGACCAGCGCAGAGTTCGCAAAATCCGGGTTTGCTCGTTCTCCGTCCCCAGATGCTGGAAAAGTGTGACCCACTGGGAACTGAGTTCCAGCGTCTTGAGCTCCGAGGCCGCCATATCATCCTCAGCCGCTTTTTCCAACAGTTCCGCTTTGCGTTTCTCGATAAACTCCGACTCGCTGCGGAGCTCGTCACGCATTTCCTCAAGCTCTTCAAGACTGCCTATTCCTATGGAGAAACGCCCCTTGATTTCGTCCGTGCTCTCATCAACATCGAAAACAAGGGCGTTCGTAAAACCAAGAGCTATGGGAGACACAAGACCTGAGATAAGAACCGAATAGATGTCTTCACGATTAAGGGCAGTGCTCAAGGCCGCGGATACGCGCGTTACCCAGCGTACCTGGTTGAGAAGGTAGCCGAGCCGTCCGGGGGAAGCGTCCAGAGGTGCCATAGGATCGATAAATCGTTAAACGCTCTGGGAAGGGGACTCGCCTGGAATGCCAAGATACTTGGTCATGGTAAGTATGGTTCCCTGTCCGTCCTGCTGATCATATCTGACTTCGTCCATGAAATTCCGGATAATCAACAGGCCGAGACCGCCTCCTCCGCCTCGCTCGACGAACTCATCAATGCCTGAAACTCCGGGAGGAGTGTTGTCGATTCCAATACCGTTGTCGATAACCTGAAAGACAAGCCGGTCTTCACCGAGCGACATCCGGATACCGATTGTACAATCCCCGGCGGAAGCTCGCTCGGCAGCAAGTACTTCCTTCTCCTTGTCGGTCAGGTCAGGAGAGATTCCGAGATGCCGGTAGGCATGGCGAACGACATTCGCGCAGGCCTCGTCCACTGCCATTTCTATCTGATCGATCTGTTCGGCAGAGAATCCCTGTTGACGAGCAAGCGTGGTGGCCATGGCACGCACGGGAGCAAGCATCCTTGTGTCGGACGGACAACGAAGTTCGAGTTCGACCACGTCACCACAGGGTGCCGGCTGATCCGTTCTCGACATTCGCTCAGTCCTTTCGTGCAGAGCACTCTTCACTCAGGAAGGTGAGAAAATCCCATCCACCTCCGCCTCAGACTCCACTATTTTGAAGATATTTGTAAATCCCAGCGTTCTGAACACACGGTAAACCTTGTCTGTCGGCTGGAGGAGGACCAGTTCGCCGGAAGACTTGCGAAGACGGTGAGTCAGTCCCATCAGAGCACTGATACCCGCAGACGAAATGTAACTTAAGTCCGACAGACTCAAGACAACTCTGCACGCACCCTCATCCAGCAGTCCGTGCAACGACTTTTCGAATCCCACCACGGTGTGACTGTCGAGACAACCGATGACATCGACGCGTCTAAAGGTCTCGCCGGGTTGAGACTCGTGGATTGTGAGGTCGTAGTTCTTCACAATCTGCTCCTTACGTCCGAAAGCATTTTGCTCTTCCTCTAGGGGCAATCCAACCGGTGCGCAGCCTGGTCTCTCCATCTCAGCACGACAAGAGTAATATCGTCGTGCTGAGCGATCCCTGCGGTGAAGCCTGAAATGTCATCAAAAACGGCACGAATAAGTCCCTGTGGAGTTTCAGAAGACCGGCTCTTGAGGACACCTTCAAAACGCTCCTGACCGTATTCCTCGCGAGCACTGTTCATCGCCTCGATGACACCGTCAGTGTACAAAATTGCGGAACCGCAGGATGTGAGGTCGAGTGTTCCCTCCTCCAGCAGGTCAAACAAATCGCCCTCCACCATTCCGAG
>JANQSL010000077.1 GCA_028284075.1 Candidatus Sumerlaeia bacterium
CCTTTGCAGTCCGAAAAATCCCCAACGAGAAAACCGGTGACGCCTGGCGACGAAGAACCGCGAAAGCGCTGGTGGCGCGTGCCCTGGAAACGGCAAAAAAACTCGGGCTCACCTTCGATGTCTGCTGGTTTGGAGCACCCTGGCACTCGGCTGTTCACGCCGCCCTTCCGGAAGGCTTCGCCGGTGTCTGTCATGTATACGATGAACTCGCGCTGAGTCCCGTTCTCGAGCAAATTCAGCGGCGAACTCTTTGGGACTGGGAATCGGAGCTGATTTCAAGTTGCCAGGTGACGTTCTGCAGCTCCGTCCCGCAGCTCGACCGCCGCGTGAAGGGTGCACGGCGTGCCGTGCTGCTGGAAAACGCGGTGCGAGACGAATGGCTGAACGAACAATACGCTCCGCAACTTTCCAATAACGACCTCGGAATTATCGAGCATTTGCGCGACTTGCCAAAGCCACTGATGCTTTACGCCGGCGTGGTCGACCACCGTCTCGACATGCGATGCTTCAACGCCGCCCTCACCCAGAGTGAAGGCGGTTCTCTCGTCTTCGCCGGCCACCTTGATGAATCGCGGGACAAAGCCTTCTTCGACGATCATGCCGACAATGAGCGAGTCTACACAACCGGACGGATTTCACCCGGCATGCTGCTGGCGCTCTGCCGCGAAGCGGATGTCCTTCTTATCGGCCATCGTCGCACGGCCTTCACGGATGCGATGCTTCCGGAGAAACTAAACGAATACCTCGCCACGGGAAAGCCTGTCGTTTCAGTCGATCTCCCGGAAGTCGTTCGCATCGCCGGTGAATGTGAACTGCAGAACATCATTCGTATTGCTCCATCGCCGTCGGAGTTTGGCGCCGAGGTCCGTGAGGCCTACGTTATGGACGAGCCGGAGCTTGCAGAAGAACGCCGCCGCCTCGCGGAGCGCCGCACCTGGAGTGCCATGGCGGATTTGGCGGACGGCGAATTGCGGATATTGCTGAGCTGAATCTCCAACGAAAAGCGGCCGGACGTTTCCGCCCGACCGCCTTCGGTGTGATCGCAACTGCTTATGGATTGATTAACTGCAGCCCGTCGTCGCGCCGCAGGTTTCGCACTTCAAACAGGTTCCATTGCGGACGAGTGTAAACGACTGGCAACTCGGACAGGGATCGCCTTCGTAGCCCTTCATGCGCGCCTCGCGGATTTTCGCCTCTCGCGTGAGAGTTGCCACCGGCTTTGTCGCGGTCGCCGCCGACCCGGTTTCAATCACCGTGCGTGATGCGGCATTGACGGGAATGGCATCGTCGCTTTCGACACGCTCCGAGTAGTCCAGATTGTCATCGAAAGGCAGGATATGTTCACTGCGGGTCGGACGCGTTGCCGTGTCCGGCTTGTGTTCTTCAGCGGGAACCTGGCGTTCGCTGACGACCTCCTCGCTCTCGAACTCCGCCGGATTCGGCTGAATCGCGTCGTGACGCAGCTCCTCCGGATTGACATGTGCCAGATCGTGACGTCCCAGGTAACTGATGGCAAGCTCCCGGAAAATGTAGTCGATGATCGATGTCGCCCGCTTGATGTAGGGATTCCCGCGAACGGTGCCGTTGGGCTCGAAACGCGTGAAGACAAACGCGTTCACATATTTCTCCAGCGGCACGCCGTGCTGAAGCCCCAGAGAGACGGCGATCGCAAAACAGTTCATCAGGCTGCGGAAGGCGGCACCTTCCTTGTGCATGTCGATGAAGATCTCGCCCAGAGTACCGTCCTCGTACTCGCCGGTACGCAGATACACTTTGTGAGGACCAATGGTCGCTTTCTGCGTGTAGCCACTGCGGCGTTCCGGCAACCGGCGGCGGCGCGTCAGGTACCGGTAGATGATTTTCTCCGTGATGACCTCCGTCGATTCTCCGTTCTGAACCGGCTCCTCGACATCCGTTTCCATGTCGTCAAAGCCGAGCTCATCGCTTGTGGTGTTCAACGGCTGGCTGAGCTTCGAACCGTCGCGATACAGCGCGTTCGCCTTCAGACACATCTTCCAGCTCATCGTGTAGGCTTCGAGAATGTCGCTTACCTCGGCCTCGTTGGGCATGTTGATGGTCTTGCTGATGGCCCCGCTGATAAAGGGCTGCGCCGCCGCCATCATGCGGATGTGAGACTTGTAGGAAAGGAAACGCGTACCGTATTTGCCGCACTTGTTGGCGCAATCGAATACGGGCAGATGCTCGTCCTTCAGGTCTGGCGCGTCTTCCACCGTCATGCGCCCGCAGATGTGATCGTTGGCCGATTGAATTTCGTTTTTCGAGAAACCGATCGCTTCCAGCAGATTGAACGTAAAGTCGTTCATCTGCTCATCCGTCAGACCGAGACGCTCACGGCATTCCTCTTCACCAAGCGTCCACTTGTTAAAGACAAACCCGATTTCGAAAGCGCCCGCGAGCTGCGACTCCACGCGCGCGATCATCTCGTCATTGAAACCCTTCGCCCGAAGACTTGCCGGATTGATGTAGGGCGCGCCCTCCAGTGTCAGTGATCCGCGCGCGTAATCGATAATGCGGCGCGCCTGTTTTTCGTCATAGCCGAGCTTTGTCAAAGCCCGCGGCACGGACTGATTGATGATCTTGAAGTAGCCGCCTCCCGCGAGCTTCTTGAACTTCACGAGCGCGAAATCCGGCTCGATGCCCGTTGTGTCGCAGTCCATCACCAGACCGATGGTTCCCGTCGGTGCAATCACCGTCGACTGCGCATTGCGGTAGCCGTTCTGTTCCCCCAGTTCCACCGCCTCGTCCCAGGCCTTGCGCGCCGCATCCAGCAAATCAGCGGGGCACAGTTCCTGGTCAATGCCCACCGGCAAAACGGTCAGACCTTCGTACTCACCCGCCGGTGCGTTGTAGGATGCACGGCGGTGATTACGCATCACGCGCAACATCGCATCGCGGTTTTTCTCAAAGCCGGGAAAGGGGCCCACTTCACCGGCCATGCGGGCGCTTGTCGCATAGGACACGCCCGTCATGATGGCCGTCAAAGCGCCACACCAGGCGAGCGCCTCGGGGCTGTCGTAAGGGATTCCCTGCACCATCAGCAAGGTGCCGAGATTCGCGTAGCCCAGACCAAGGGTGCGGAACTCGTAGGACAACTCCGCGATGCGTTTGCTCGGGAACTGCGCCATCAGAACACTGATCTCCAGCGTCAGCGTCCACAGCTCACACGCGTGGACATAATCGCTGATCTGAAAGCGGTCGTCCTTGTTGAGAAACTTCAGCAGGTTCAGTGACGCCAGATTACAGGCCGTGTCGTCGAGGAACATGTACTCACTGCAGGGGTTGCTGGCATTGATGCGTCCGCTGTTGGGACAGGTATGCCACTCATTGACAGTCGTGTCGTACTGAATGCCGGGATCCGCACAGCTCCAGGCCGCATAGCCCACCTTGTCCCACAAATCACGGGCACGAAGGGTCCTTGCCGGCTGGTCATTAACACGATTCTTCAGGGCCCAGTCGCCGTTTTGCTCCACCGCCTGAAGAAAATCGTTCGTCACGCGAATGCTGTTGTTGCTGTTCTGGCCACTGACCGTGGCGTAGGCTTCACTGTTCCAGTCGGTATCGTACTCGCGAAAGTCGATTTCCTTCCAGCCCTGCTTTGCGAGCTGGATCACGCGAACGATGTAATTGTCCGGCACACCGTCACGACGCGCATCGCGGACAGCCTTGCGCAGCTCCGGGTTCTCCTTCGGATCGAACTCCGCCCCGAACATATCCGTCGTTTTCGTCTGGCACGCCTGCATGATCGCGTTCAGATGCTTCGAGCAGGATTTGGAACCCAGCACCAGAGCCGCGACCTTCTGCTCCTCCACCACCTTCCAGTCGACGAAGTTTTCGATGTCCGGGTGGTCGATGTCCAGAACCACCATCTTTGCGGCGCGGCGCGTTGTGCCGCCACTCTTGATGGCGCCGGCGGCCCGGTCGCCGATCTTCAGGAAGCTCATCAGGCCGCTGGACTTGCCGCCGCCGGAGAGCGGCTCGCCCTCACCGCGAATGCGGGAAAAATTCGACCCGGTGCCGCTGCCATACTTAAAGACGCGCGCCTCGCGCGTCCACAGGTCCATAATGCCGCCTTCGTTCACCAGGTCGTCGTCAACGGACTGGATGAAGCAGGCGTGGGGCTGGGGATGCTCGTAGGCACTCGTGCTGCGGGTCAGCTCCCCCGTTTTCGGGTCGACAAAGTGATGACCCTGGGCCGGGCCCTCGATGCCGTAAGCCCAGTGCAGCCCCGTGTTGAACCACTGAGGGCTGTTGGGAGCGGCCATCTGCGAGGCCAGCATGAAACACATTTCATCGTAATAGGCGCGGGCATCGTCCTCGGAATCGAAGTAGTCATGCTTCCAGCCCCAGTAGGTCCAGCAACCGGCCAGACGGTTGAAAACCTGACAGGCATCGGCCTCACCGACAAACTGGGAGTCTTTGGCGGGCATGCTGCGCTGCATCCACTCGGGAACGCTTTCTTCCTCCACACGCTCTGTGCTTTGGGGAACACCGGCTTTCCGGAAGTACTTCTGGGCGAGAATATCGACGGCGATCTGGCTCCAGCGCTCGGGAACATTGATGTCCTTTGCCTCGAAGACGATCGATCCGTCGGGATTCACAATGCGGGAATCCCGACGAGAAAAGGGAATATCAGCATAAGGGCTTTCGCCGTGGCGGGTGAATCGGCGGGTGATTTTCAACGGACTATCTCCTGAATAGTGTCAGCGGGAAGTTTCACAAGTGTCGAAGGATCAGGGGTTTCTATTCGGGCACGCAGTCTTTGGAATCGCGTTGAAACCGAACGGCGCATCGGTCGTTCGGGGTTGCAACCCGGCGGAGTGAAACCGGGTTTTTGTCGCTCTCGGACCATGGGGCGAAGACTTTCCGAAAGTCAAGGGATCCTCGCTCCGATTCACAGACCTGTGGACAAGTCTGTGGATCGGCTGTGAACAGCTCATGTGGACCGTTGGCGTTGTATCACTTGCCAGCGCAAAAGTGCCATAACTGGCGGCAGAAGCGAGGCTCTCTACAACATGTAGTGACGGTCAAGTGTAAAACAAAACGGTTTTTTTCGGGGTTGAAATCATCGCAGAGGTCTGAATCGAACAGATTTGGAGTCGCAAATTTCAGGATTCGGGCGAGTTTGGGTTTTCTCCCCAAACCAGTCCTTTCAAGACCACGAGTAATTGAAAATAAATGACTTGGAGAGTATAAGAGCTCTTTCATGAGGTTTTTATGAACATTTTTTTCATCCCGCAAATATTGTCAGCAAATTCCTGAAATCCGCTGGAAGGAATGAAGGCTTTCATTTGCGCCGGAAACCGGTTAGAGTAAACGGTTACTAAAGAGCTTCGCATCTGACATCCAATGGAGTCACGCCATGGTCGTCCGTCCTCTTCAAATCTCCGGTTCCGTCCTGATGGTCCTCGCCCTGATCTGCAGCAACATTTCGCCCGCCGGACCGGATGCGGCTGCCGTTGTCGACTGGACGCGAAACGAGGGAAGGATCAACCGCGGCATCTTCAGCACTCAGGGGTTCATGCAGGTCTATGTGGAACAGAACCCGATGGTGATGGACTCATTTCTTCTGACGAATCCCGCCGGCACGCACACGCGTTTGGAAACGTGGATTCATCGGATGGAACCGGAAAACGACAACGACGATCCGAACGTGTTCAACTGGGACGCCATGCGTCCGCAGGAAATGATTCGCTTCATTACGAACCGTGACGAGTTTGATGCGTTCGTCAAGTCCGTCGGAATGGAACCGCTGTCATTGCTGTGCTACAATGCCGACTGGTTGAAATCGGACGATGAGGACAAACCGATCGCAAGCCATGACGAGTGGGTGGAGTTCGCGGCGGCGGTTGTGGAGTCCTACAATGGAAATGGGGAAACATACGAACCCCGTCTGCGCTATGTCGAAGTGTGGAACGAACCGAACATGCGAGACTTCTATACGGGAACGATGGAGTCTTACACCGACCTCTTCGAACGATCAGCCAGCCGCATTCACCGAAACTACCCTGGTGTGATGGTGGGTGGTCCTGCCATCAGTCATGCCTGGCATACCAATCCGGAAGAGTGGATGGAGGCGTTTCTGGAAGGCCCCGCCGCCAGCGCTGATTTCATCTCCTATCATCATTACGGGCCACAGGGCGAACCCGTGAGTGTCCTGGAGGAGCATCTGACCAAACGTGTGCGCCGATTTCGCGAAATCCCCGGCAAGAAAAACGGCAGAGCGATGATTACGGAAATCGATGCATGGTTCAACGGCTGGCCAAAGATCCAGCATCTTCTGGAACGGCAGTTCATGTTCCTGGATCACAGCGACTATCTGCTCAGTGTACATCATTTCAGCTGCATGGCCTACAACGAAAGCGGCAACTATACGTTCGGAATCGTGGACAAACAGGGCGGCACGATCGACGGAACATTTCAGCCTTACTGGTTGTTCCGCAACCTGATCGGCGAACAGAGCTACACGCTGTTGCCTTCGCAAACGGGCGACATTCGCCTGATCGCTTCGACGGACCATCGCGAAACGGGAACGCTCAGTACCGCGGTCTTCCATAACACGACGACTCAGGCACGGGAACAGGAAGTTCTCCTGTATTTTCAACCGGCAAAAGAAGACCGCGTTCTTGCCTGGAACTCACTTCGCGAGGATGGATACGGAATCCGCCAGGTCGAGCGAGTTGCCGCCGGCGCGCGTCGCCATGCCGCCACCCTGGATCTCGCTCCGGGCGAAGGTCTTGCTCTGACGATGTTTGAGCCGGGAAAACGACACTTTGCCTTCCGTGACATGAACAACCAGGTCCATCCGTGGATCGGCGCTTCAGGCAAAACGGAGGTTATTGAATACAAGGGCACCATGCCGCTGCAGGCGGAGATTCTCAATACAACGTTCGAGGACGTGAGCGGCGTGCTGAAAGTCGGCGGGCTCCACGACGGCTGGACCGCAATCGTGGCCGAGGGCAACCCGACGGTTTCCGGTCTTGAGTTCGGCGAACGCCAATCCGTCACGTTTGAACTGGCGGCGAACACCATCGTGCCAGGCGGTGCGACAGCGCCTTACGTTTATCTTGATACCGGCAATGTGAGTCTCGAGGAGCCGGACTCTTTCGCCCACTCCGTTCCACTGCGCATAATGCAGACGGAACCTTTCACTCTCACTGTGCTCCCGAACCCGATCTACACAACACCTGGGGAGGAAACTGACATCATCGTGCAGTTCGAAAACCTCAGCGACACGCCCATGAGCGTTTCGGCAAGTCTCGTCCGCCCCGAAGGGTCACTCGATGGCCCACGCGAAATTGCGGCGGAAGCGGGCAAACGAGTCCGCCAATCGTATCGGTTTTCAACAAGCGAGCCACTGGGGCAGTACATCGGAACCGGAAAGCCCCTGCATGCGGTTCTCGAGTTTGTCGTCATGGGTGAATCGTTCCGGCGCCCGGTGGACATCATCGTCGATAATCACACTGTCCGTCGTGACGCACGACCTTTGGACCTGTCGCGTCACGTGAATCACGACCCAACGACCTTTATGACGAACCGAGAGGACTTTGACCAGGCTCTGATGGGATCCTTCTCCTTTCCGGCGGATTCGCTGCCGTCGAACAAAACAGTCCTGTCTCGTGGAATTCCGTTCCGGTTTGCAGACATGAGCGAGGGAAATGACAATGCGATCCTTCCGCAGGGGCAAAGCATCCCTCTGCCTCCCATGTTGGCGGAAGGAATTGTTCTTCTCGGATTTGGTCATGACGGAAGTCATGCCGGGACATTTACCATCGAGTATGCCGACGGAACTCTGCAGGATCATGAATCGCGAATCCCTGAGTGGTGCACACCGCCGCCCTCCGGATTTCAAGTCGCGTTCAACGCCCCGCATCGTCATGTCCCCGGAGGTGTGAGCGGTCCGCCCTGTGAGCTGTTTATGTGGACTCTCGAAACGGATGTGTCGAAACGCGTCAAAGCCTTGAAATTGCCGTCAATGGCAGATGCCTACCTCTTCGCCGTGACTGTCCTGCCTGCTGAATAGAGAAAATACGGTTAATGCATGGATAACAAAGCGCTGTAAACGGCGAAGGATTGCTGAAAGAACTGCGATTATCAACTCCGCGGAGCGCGGGCAGCGGCAGCTCGCGGACATGCTGTTCGTTAACGGAAACAAGTCTGCTCTTGTCCCTGTCAGAGTCGAAATGGTGTCTCCGCGCTGTTCGCGCGGAGATTGCGCGGAAGCGGTATCACGAGGAGAGCAAAATGATTCGGAGAGTAGCGGGAGCCTGCATTGCGTCGGCCGTTCTGGTCTCGGGCGCGGCCTCCCAGGACGCACAACTGGTCAAAGACATCCGCCCCGGCGGTGGAAACTCGAACCCCTCGGAGTTCCTGGCGGTTGGCGGCAAAGTGTATTTTGCCGCAAACGACGGTGATAAAGGAAACGAACTCTGGGTGTCCGACGGGACGGAAGACGGCACTGTCCGCGTCAGGGACATCGACAGCGGAGGCGACAATTCAAACCCGGGTGAGTTGTACCACTGGAACGGTGTCATCTATTTTGCCGCCAGTGGAGGCGGCAAGGGAAGGGAACTCTGGAAGTCTGACGGGACCGAGGACGGCACCGTCCGACTAAAGGACATCAATTCGAACGGCGACTCAAACCCGAGAGAGTTTACGGAGTTCATCGACTCTCTCTACTTCACGGCCACGAATCAAAACTTTGGCCGGGAACTCTGGCGAACCGACGGAACAAGTGGAGGAACGGAACGCGCCTCGGATATCAATCCGGGCATTTTCGACAGCGATCCTGAGCAACTGACGGCAACCACAATCGAACTCCTGTTCTCCGCACAAACACAAAGCATGGGGCGGGAACTGTTCAAGGTTTTCAGAGATGATGACGACGACAAACTCCAGTTCGTGAAAGACATCAACAATCTCGAAAACTCCCAGATCGACAATCTGACGGCCTTGAACTCGCTCCTGATATTTTCAGCAAAGGGTGTTTCCGGTGGAAACGAACCCTGGGTGAGTGACGGCACGGGAGGAGATACCAAAATACTGAAGAACATCGACGACGGTGGCTCGGGTTCAAACCCCGGTAACTTCCTTCGTATCGGGAATACGGTCTTTTTCGCGGCGGATGACGGGGAAAGAGGAATGGAACTGTACGCCACAAACGGCACCACGGAAAGCACGGGGCGTGTCAAAAACATCAACAGCGGCGGAGCCGATTCGAGCCCGATGCATCTTGAGGAAAGCGGAGGAATTCTTTATTTCTCGGCCAAGGGAGAAGGCGCGGGACGGGAACTCTGGCGAAGCGACGGAACAGAGGAAGGAACATACCTGGTCAAGGATATCCGCCCCAACGGAGCCTCCGACCCGGAGGAGATTGTGGCGTTCGGAACCGGTGTTGCATTCATCGCCAATGATGGTGAAACGGGTCGGGAGCTCTGGTATTCGGACGGCACGGAGGAAGGGACACGACGCGTGTCCGACATCGTCGAGGGTTCGGGCGATGCGAAGATCGAGAACCTGACACCCGCAGGGAGTATCCTTTTCTTCTCCGCGGACATCAAGGACTCCGGCCGGGAACTCTGGAAATACGAGCGGGACCTCAGCCCCCCCAGTTGCATCGCGATCAGTCCGCAAACGATCGGGCCGACAAATGCAACATCCATCGAGTTCACATTTCAGTTCGACGAGCCTGTCATCAATTTCGACGGTGAAGAGGACCTGATTATTTCACATTCGGGAACATCCCATGGCTCTCTGATGTTTGAAACGGACGATAACATCACTTACTCCGTAACGGTGGGCGATCTTGGCGGTGCGGGAACCTTTACCGTCCGCGCGGAAACGGATCCAGACGAAACGGATGTGGAGGATCTCTCCGGAAACGAGCTGGCCTCCACGGTCGTCAGCCTTGAGGTAAGCATCGACACTCTGCCACCGCTCTCAGTGTGCTCTGTCACTCCAACGCAAATCGGCGGGCAGGTTGTGATTACGGTCACATCAGTCGACGGGACGGGATCAAACATTCAATCCGTAGGCCTTTGGGGACGGCGCGACAGCGAAAACTGGGAGTTTCTCGGAGACATCTCTGATTTCAACTTTCCCCTCACGCCCGAAACTTCGGGGCGTTACTTTTTCCAGTCGGTTGCGGTGGACGCGGTTGCAAACAACGAAGCTCCGCCATCCGAACAAGGCGATGCGACACTTGTTTATAACCAGATGAACAACGGATCAATTACAGTGACACCGATCACCGGGGATGAGATTGTTTTTCCGATGACCAGTCAGTCGTCAGTGGTTCTTGATTTTGCCAACGCCACTCCATCAACATCTGTCACGATGGAACGGCACGTTCCCGAAGCAAACGTTCCTCCGTCTCTTGATCCGGCGAATCTGATCGATGAATCGCTCACCATCACAGGCGATTTTACAGGCACTGTGGGGCTCCGGTGGACATATGACCCGGTCAGCGACGATTCATTGGGCGGGATACCAAACATTGTTTATTCATCAAACGGAATCGTGCGGAAATACAGTGCATCGCTCGTGGGTAACACTCTCTCAGTGGAAAAAATCAACGGCTTCTCCGAATGGTTTGCCGGAAGAACCGAATTTGCACCCGAACACTGGGTGCTGGAGTGACAGAACACCTTGCCATGAACTCAACGCTGTGATGGAGTAGAAGAAGTGAATGGATTCATGGTATTCGGTATTCGCATCCACATTCCCCTTTGTACATCCTTCGCGCTGTTGTGTGTGCTTCTGACGTTTGGCTGTGCGGACGAAGAGGCACGCGCTGCGGCCGCCAATTCCCAATTGAAGGCGGAGCGCTCCCACGAAGAGATCGCGTCGCTCCGTGTTGAAATCGAGGAGCTGCGCCGGCAGATTGCAGAGCTGGAACTGGAGAAGGAAATGCAGGCCGTGAGCCAGGCTGTTGCGGAGAACCCGTCGGAGGCTGCAGACGTTCTTCCGGACGAGCTTGAGAACCGCCTGACGCGATCCGTGGGTCTCCTGGTGGTTGGATTTGAAATCGCCCTGAGAGACGGACAGGGCGAAGTTGAACGCGTCGATGTTCCGATGGCGGAAGGGTCCGGATTCATCATTTCGGATGACGGTTATCTTCTCACAAATCATCACGTTGTACAAGCCTATCTGGATATGAAATCCAGGGAGCGGCAACTCTCACAAATGATTGCGACGGCGCAGGGCGTTCCCGCCAAGGTGACCTTCGGGATCCTGCTGTATATCAACGGGACATCACAGGTCGTGGAGCCGGTGGACTGGAACAAGGACCTTGATTACTGCATCATGCACATTGTGGAAAACCAACCCTACCCCACGGATTATGAAGCCATCCGCGTATCCGCCACCGCTCGTGAGAGTGCCGCACCCGCCTCTCGCGGCGAAATGGTTCTCGCCTGCGGATTTCCGGCCATCACGCGCGAGCCGCTTTCAAACACCCAGATCCAGGAAAAACTGACCCGACTCCGGTTTGCCGTCACGGCGTCCGACTACTACAGCCGGGAGGATTATCTCTATTCCGTGACGTCCGGAATCGTATCACGGCACTTCGAGGATTCCGTTGGTGTCGAGTACATCCAGCATGAAGCGGTCCTCAGCAGTGGCAACTCCGGCGGTCCCCTTCTGAACATGCGAGGGGAAGTGATCGGGATAAACACGATTGCCGGAACAACAGTCAGCGGCTACAGTGTGGCGATCTCCATCC
>JANQSL010000013.1 GCA_028284075.1 Candidatus Sumerlaeia bacterium
GTTGGGTGCTCTTCCTCTCGCTTTGTTTGCGAAGGACATCCTTTGTTCCCGTGGTCTGGCACTTGCCATTGCCGCAGCCTATTTGACTAACCACTTCACGGCCTCATTGCATCTGGCGATTCACCCCGAGTCGCTCGCACTTCCGGGAATGTTCGGAATGTTTTATGCCGTTCGGAGACGCCGGCCGATTTTATACGGAAGCTGCATGTTGTGGGCGTTGCTCGTGAAGGAAGACTACGCCATCTGGACGGGTCTGTTCGGCCTGTCGTTGTTGTTTGACAAGGGAAAGGAACGCAGGCGCTGGGCGTTTGCCACAGTGGCGGTGGCGATTCTATGGTGGGTTATGGCACACATCATAATGCATTGGTCGGGAGCGGAGACGTTTCGTGTTTCCGGCGAACAACCGCTTTCCCGTTTCGCGTCCATGGGTGATACCAAACGCGATGTGTTGCTGTATATGGTTACCCATCCAATCCAAATGGCAGGTCGTCTGCTGTCACCCGCTCTTCTGGCGGTCTTTGCATCCACCGCCTTTTTGGCCTTGGCGGACTGGCGTGCTGTATGGCTGACGGTTGCCGCCGCCGGCGTGTTCATTGTTACAGACGACCCGCTGGTAAGCGATCTCGCTTACTACTACAGCTATCCCGCGATTCCCTTTTTGTTCTACAATACTGTTCGAGGTATCAGGAACGTTCTCGATATCGAGCACGTTCCACGTGCTCGCGCTGCTGTCGCATTCGCTGTCTTGTTCGGAATCGTCGCGGTAATTTGCACTCCTCTTCGCACAAGGACGGACGGTTACCGGCGGCTGGGTTTCGAGGTGACGGATCATCATCGGCTGTTGCCGGATGTTGTTTCAAACATTCCACATGATGCCGTGGTCGCCGTGCAGTACGATCTTTACGCTCGAGTCCCCAACCGTCCGGTGAAACTGGCGCTGCGTCTTCAGTGGCTTGACGAGGTGGACTGGGTGTTGATGGATACGAAGGGGCGCATGTCAGACCTTGCGGGCGAGGAGAAGCGCATTGAGCGCGAGGAAGTCTTTCGCAGGTTGAACTCCCGCGAGTTCGAAGTTGTATTGGACATTGATGGTTACGTTGTTCTGCGGCGGTCCGGACGAGACGGCTACTGAACGTCGTCGATGGCGGTCTTGAACACACGGCGAACGTTGTCGTGCATGATACCGCGGATGACTTCCTCGCTGTGCCCGCGCCGGCGAAGGCCCTCCGCGACGCTTTGCCACTCGGAGGCTTTCTCAAGTCCGACGGGAAACGCCCAAATGCCGTCGAAATCTGAACCAAGGCCGACATGCCGCCATCCGGCGACATCGATAGCGTGTTCAATGTGATCGAGATAGGTATCAAGCGTCACTCGATACTCTTCTGGAAGATTCGCCTGGATCAACTTGCGGCGCTGCTCGCGGTAGAGAGGGTTGCTCTTGTCGCCGCCGTGATTTTCGAGCAGGTCGGCGATTTGCTCCGAGATTTTTTCCTCCGTTTCATCCCAGCCCGTATCCCAGTCATCCGACAAATAGGACGGCAGCGCATTGATGCCAATGACACCTCCGTTTTTTGCCAGCGCCCGCAATTGATCGTCGCTCAGGTTGCGGGGATGACTGCAGAGAGCCCGACAGCTTGAATGGGAAGCCACCACGGGCTTTGTGCTGATGCGGAGGGCATCATTGAATGTCGCTTCGGAAACATGGCTGATGTCGACGATCATACCGAGGCGGTTCATTTCGCGCACGATATCCTCGCCGAGTTCCGTCAGGCCCATCTCCGGATCCTCCTTGTCGGTGGAGGCGCCCGCCCAAAGCAGATTGTTCATCCACGTCAGCGTCATGCCACGGACACCCAGACGATGAAAAGTTCGCAGCATTGCCATGTCATCGGCAATGGGAGCACCACCTTCGAGCCAAAGCCACATGGCAACCCGGCCCGATTCATTGATAGCCTCCGCTTCGACAACGCTTCGGGCGAGAGCGATATCATCCGGGTACTTTTCCGCCTGTTCCTCGAACAAATCGATCATCTGGAGCGCGCGCCGTGCCGCGTCCATTCCCGTTACGCCATAGGAGTTTACCCACACCGACAGGACCTGGTTCCGAACATGACCGACGCGCATGGTGGGAATGGAAACCTGTGTCCATTCCGGCGGCGAACCGATATCGACCTCATTGTCGATCATCCGGAGAAGAATATCGGAGTGCATGTCGAATACGGGAACCGGTTCATTGGCCATGGCGCGTCCTGAGTATCCTGAAAAGAGGATCAGTACAAGGGCCAGAGCGTTTCGGAGGGAGGTCAGGGACATTCGGGGGCTGCCTTCTATGAACGGATTTCTTATCATCCCTTATGAGAACGCCGCCGCAAACCGGAATTTGCCAAATCAGCCAAACCGCTCGACAAACCACCCCCGGGCGTATCTGGTCTGAGTGAATGCCAACGGGGTCCGAATATGACATTTCCTTCCTGCTTTCACCTGTCGAATCTCCGACGCGCGCTGCCGCTGCTGATCCTGACGCTGGTTTTTGCCGGTCTTCTCGCGGGTGTTCATGCGCTGACAACCGCCCCGAAGACCTCGATCGCTCACCTCGAAAGCACGGTACGCCGCCACGAGTTCGTTCAGGCATGGGTTCCGAAGCCTGTTCGTGACTTTCGCCCAAAGCCCTGGGACACTTACCAGCATCTTCTCCTGAACATCCCTTTCGGCTTGCTGGCCGGAGTGGGTGGTGTCACGGCAGCCCGTGCATTCCGTGCGGAGACCAAACCCGTGGCGACAATGATCATCCTCAGTCTCGCGGCCGGATGGGCGCTGTATTCCGAGTGGCGCCAGGTGGCTTTGCCGGACCGGTCAGCGGGATGGGACGATTTGCTGGCAAACTGGCTTGGGCTGGCGATCGGGTTTGGAATGTGGAGCGGAGCCGCCGCCGTTTCATCTCGTATCAGGCGCTCTCGCGAATCAGGGCGCGATTCCTGACAAGATAGAGTCCACCGGAAATCACAGTCAGCCCGGTTGCCACAATCAGCAGGACATTGAGCAGAATCAGCGAAACACTCTCCGCCTGCATACCATTGAACAACGGTTTCTCCCAAAGTTCCGCCGCGCGAAGAAACTCCCGTAGGGTTAAATAGAAGAGCGTCGTAATAATCGTCGCAAGCTGCCAGCCGGTCTTGTGCTTTCCCCATTTGTCGGCCGCCATGACCTGGCCGTTCATGGCGGCAAGACTGCGAAGGCCGGTGACCAGAAATTCACGGCACAAAATGATGACGATGAGCCACGACGGAAAGAGGTTCAATTCAACAAAAGCCACAAAGGCGGATGTCACGAGAAGTTTGTCAGCAAGTGGATCCAGCAACTTGCCGAGGTTCGATGTGAGGCCCTGTTCGCGGGCGATTTTGCCATCAAGCCAGTCCGTAATGGAGGCCGCAATCACCAGTATCAGTGCTGTTGCTCGAAACCATGCGATCACGGATGGAGACTCCGGATTCTCGCCGCCGTATAGAACGCACAGCAGAAAGAGCGGGATCACGATAATTCGGCTGAGGCTGAGTTTGTTGGGAAGAGTCATGGTGTTGGCAGATCCTTCGCCTCAACCAGGAGCAGCAGCGGGGAGAGCGTCAATCCTGCGACACAGTGGCAGGCACAATCCGGTTTCTGCTGCGCACCTGCACCTGTGTGCCCCGTGACGACTTGATGGCATCGACAAAACCAAGGGCTCGCGCCGCCTGGAGTTTGGGACTGAACACAGCGCTTGTGACAAAGCCGATGGGAACCTCGTCTATCTCGATGGAATCGCCCGGTTCCGGAGGCTGTCCCTCCTGAAATCGCAAAGACACCATCTTGCGGGCGAATTCGCGGATGGTACTGTGAAGGACGGCACGTTTGCCAATGAAGTGTTCTTTTTGGAAGCTGACCTGCATTGTGGCTCCAACTTCAAAGGGCGTGGTTTCCTCATCAATCTCCGCTCCCACCCCCGAAACGCCACCCTCAACGCGGACGATTTCCTGGGCGCGCCAGCCGACCGGCGTCATTCCGCGGGGTTCTCCGACAGTCATCAGACGGTCCCAAACCTGCTCGACATAGAGTCCGCCCGTTTCAATGCGAAAGACATCGATTCCCATGGTTCGGCGGAATGTGACAAGGCACCGTGCCTGGCCAATCTGGATGATGACGGAGCTGTTGATGTCCTGCGGGATTTTCCCGTCGAGAATTGCGGATTCAAGGATACTGCGGGACATGGGTCCGCGCAGTTCGACGCACCCCTGGGCCGTGGTATTGTCAGCCACCTCCACACCCTCGAAGTCCGCCACCTTCTCCTCAAACCACTTGAGCAGGCGCGTACGCATCAATCCACTGCAGTGAACCGTGCTGAACTTTTCGGCATGGAACAGGATCACGTTGTCAATAATGCCGCCCCGCTCATTCAGCACCAGCGTGTCACGAAGCATGTTCAGGCCGATGGTCTCAACCTCCGTCGTTGTGACCGCGTTCAGGAAGGCGGTTGTGTCACGACCGGTAATTCGGATTCGCCCGTCGTGGCAGCAGTCAAGGAGCGCCGCCGTATTATGCATGGCTTCGTATTCGGTATCCACGGATTCGTAAAAATCGGGAACCGTCCAGTCGCCGACCGTCGTGAAATGGGCGCCGAGAGCCTCGTGACGGGAATGGAGGTGGGTCTTCTGCTTGTCCATGGCTGGGTCTCCGGAACCTTCCCCAGCCTGATGAGGCGGGATTCGGAACGCAAGTCGGGATGACCGTCAGATGAGACTCAGGAACCCGGCGCCAGCCAGGATTCCACTCGCATCTGCTTGAGAAAAAGAGCCGGGGAGTCGCCCTCGTCCGGGTCCTGAACCGTATCCAGCACGTCAAAAGAGATCACAAGTTCCTCACCATCGGCTTGAGCCGGAGGAGTAAACCAGCCGGTTACGGTAGTCTGAGACTCCTCCGGCCGGAGGCTGTAGATCGTCATCCAACGATAGTCGCGAGTGTGAATACGAATGCGCCCCACAGGTGAGTGTTCGACGCCCTCAGGAACAACGAGGCTGGCCTCGAGGCGATACCACCGTCGTGAATCGGCAATGATACCGGAAACCCCCGCTGGAGTTGTCCACGAGCCCAGACAGAACTCACCCTCATCACAGTCGAGGGTGACGCCGATACCGTTGGTGTCATTTTCGTGGAAAGTGAAGTAGCTTTCATATTCCTCATTCTCTGCTTCGATCCATCCGCCGTTCTGCCCGCGGCTGAACACGCGCAGGTAATCGAGCTTTTTCTCAGAAGCCGGAACAGGCACCACACGCTCTCTGATTTCGGTCAGCTCTGTACTGACTCGATCAGTTTCGACATCGAAGCCCGGCAGCAGCTTGAAGCCAATGTTCAGGTCATCCTCCAGTGACGGAGTGGAACTGCCGGAGAGAAGCGTCAGAGATTGTGAATCGCTCAACCGGGTCACAGTGGTTTGGTAAAGCTCTTCCCACGCGCTTGTAACAGCCACATCAACAGGACTGTTCGCTGTCATGTCCCACTCAGAGACGAACAAAAGGTTTGGTTGAAGACGACGCCACGGACCGAACCGGTTGCTGTCCCAGGACCACGTTCCAAAAGAACCGTGGTCTTCAGCAACAATGGTCAGACCTCTTTCCCGAGCTGCAAGACCGACCGCGAAGTTCGATCCTTCAGCACCTGCCGCGCCCTGGAAGGTCCAGCCGTTCGTGCCTCCGTCAAGGAAGCTGGTGGTCAGAGCGGAACGACCGTCATGCACAAGAATTCCTGCAACGGAGGTGAAGATTGCTTCCTCTCCCGGAGGAATCATTGCCTGGCCGTTCTCGTCAAAGACGCCACTCAGCGGCGCTCCGCTCTCATCCGTGGCCGACGTCAGTTCAACCACGTACCGGCCTGCCGCTTCATAGCTGAGGGGTACAACAACCGTTGCCAGGTGCTTTCGCTGGCGGGCGAGAACACGCGCCGGCGGGTCATCCTCGGTAAAAAGAGCACCTCGATACTCGTGAACCGAACCCCTCAACTCGCCGGTCGAGGCGTCGACGTCAGAAAGATGATTTTCCGCATACCTGAAACTTGCGAAACTCTCACCCGCAAAACCCGCGGCACGGCCGAGCTCAATCTTGTCCGTGTCGGCGCCTCGGACTCGCAGAGCAAAGCGTGCCCCCGCGACGGAATCGCCGCACTCAGAAACGAAAAGGCGAAGATGCACCGCCTCGCCGGGGGCGCCCTGGTAGAGTTTGTGTTCGAAAGAAAGCCGTTGGGCGGGAGCAACGGCGGCTGCCGTGAGCAGGATCGCCGCAAGGGCATTCGGGATTTTTTTTTCCATAGGTCGGGTGATTACGGTCAGGCGACGGCCCGTGCCTTCTCGATGATGGGTCTTAATGCATTAACCACATGAGGAGCCATATTCATTGGACCACTATTCCGTCGGTATGTTTGTTGGCTCCAGTGCCTCAAGGGGAAGAATATAGCGGGCCTCTCCGGAGAGAATCGCCGCACCCATGAACCCGATGCCAATCAGAAAGGCCACCAGCATGCTGGCCCCTATCGTTCGAATCTGAAAGTCGGGAGCAACGCCGGGCAACAGCCAGTGTACCACAAAGATCGATACAAGAAAGGCAATCGCGAGAAAAGGCAGAGCGTATTCTGTCCCGATTCCGCAGACCTGGATCAGGGGCCATGCGGCAAACCCTCCGGCTGACCCCAGAATAATGACCGCCACCCAGGTTCCCACCCCCTCGATTCGCACGTTGGATTTGCCGATCAGCAACCCCAACAGCATGAGAATAGTTCCAAAAGCCCATCCCATCCCCATATAAACCGGCGAACCGAGCCATTTTTCCATTATCAAGTCTCCACGGGGTCCGGCGGCGGATATCGGTTCCGTCAGACCCTGCCTTCAGCGAGGCGGGAAACAGCATCCACAAGCGATGCGACATCTTTCTCTGTGGTGGGCGCTCCAAAGGTCACGCGAATTCCTCCGGAGGCGCGCTCCGGTTTGTCCGGAAACATCGCTGCGAGAACAGGAGATACGGCAACCACTCCAGTCGAGCAAGCGGAACCCGGTGACACCCGAACTCCCGCCTGATCCAGAGCAATCACGGCGTCAGCAGCCTCAATTCCCGGAAAGCTGAGATTGAGAAAGCCGGGAATGCGAGGCTCCTCACCGTTGATTTCAAAGGGTGTGGCGGATTTCTTAAGACCTCGAAGAAAAGCACTCTCCAGATTCTGAAGATGCCGGTGGCGCTGATGGAGTTCCTCGACAGCAAGCTCCACCGCGCGAACAAAAGCCAGAATCAATGCAACGGGCTGGGTTCCGGCCCGGTGTTCGTCCTCCTGGGGACCGCCTGTTATTTGCGGACGGAGCCTCGCCACGGCCGGACCGGCAAGGGCCCCCGCGCCGACCGGTCCGTAGACCTTGTGGCTCGACAGGACGACGAGGTCTGCACCTGTCTTCTTCGCGTCAAAGTGAACCTTGCCGATGGATTGAGACGCATCACACAGCCAGAGTGCGTTTTCGGCGGAGCAAAAACGACGGGCAGCCTCCATGTCCTGGAGGACGCCCGTCTCATTGTTTGAGTGCATCAGACAAAGGAGATCGGTACCATTGTCCGAGTTCGGAACAGTCCGGCCGGCCTCCGTAACCGGCAGTGTTATAACACTCGCAAGACTGAGCTTTTCCAGATCTTCAACGGTATCGTGTATGCAGGAGTGTTCGATCTCCGAAGTTGCGATACGAAGCGGCTGCGGCACCGCCTGCGCCAGGCCTCTGAGAGCCAGGTTTGCCGCTTCAGTGGCTCCGGATGTGAAAACGACATGGTCTGGCGAAGTAAAGCCGAGAAGTCCGGCAAAACGCTCACGCGCGTCCTCCAGAAGACGGCGCGCTTTTTGTCCTGCCGAATGAGTACTCGAAGGATTGAGAGGGCTGAGCAGATGTTCCCGCAACAGCGGGACGAGTCGCTCATCCAGAGGCGTTGTGGCAGCGTAGTCGAAGTACATGATGTATCAGCGGAAAGCCGCCAGGGCGGCCTCCCGGGCTTCGAGAATGGAGGAATAGCGTTTTTCCGGATCCAAATGCATCATGCGATCAAGCACGCCGGAAAGGTCCGGTGGACAATCGGGCCTCAGCCGAACCAGTGGGACGGGCGGGACATTCGGTTCCGGCCCTTCGAAGAGACGAAGAATTGTTCGGCCAAAAGCGTACTGATCCGTCGAAGCGTCCGCAAGTTTGCCCATCATCATTTCAGGTGCCATATATGTTTTGGTTCCCATCACGGTTTCGTGGCGCGTGAACTCCGATTTTTCCAGCGGCAGGCGGGCGCGACTGATTCCGAAATCGCCGACTTTGAAAACACTGGTGCGAGTGCACAGAATGTTGCCCGGTTTGAGATCACGGTGAATGATGCCTCGTTCATGAAGGTAACCCAGTGCCTGTGCGGACTGGTCAATGATCTCCCGCGTCAGATCCCAGGTGAGCTGGCGTTTCTGAAGCAGGTCCAGCAGTGAGCCCTGATCCATGAGTTCCATGGCAATGTAGTACGTATAGCCGGTTTGTCCCGTGTCGTAGACCTGCACGATGTTGGGGTGATTGAGCTGCGCCATGATTCGTGCCTCGCGCTGGAAGCGGCGAATCTGTTCCGGCGAATCCTGGTCGGAGCGCAGAAAAACTTTCAGAGCGACACGGCGGTCAAGCGTGCGGTGATACGCTTTGTAGACGGTGCCCATGGCGCCGCCACCAATTACCTCGAGGATTTCGTACCCTGAAAACGTGGTGCCCTTCAGCATGGCGTATTGCCGCCGCACAAACTCCGCGCTGGGCGTTGCCTCGTTCTCCGGCACATCCTCACCCATTACTTTGGCAAGAAACACACCGGTTCCGCTCTCACCGAAATTCAGATGTTCGGTTCCTCTGTCAGGAGCTGTCAGCAGCCGGATAATGTCATCGATGAAGGCCTGCTCAACGAACGGCTTCTCGAAATACAGGTCGGCACCGATCTTCAGGAGCTCCAGCTCATGCTGCTGTGCTTCCGGCATGTCGCTGCAGACAAGGATCCTGATGCCCTGATGGTGAGGCGATGAGCGGAGAAGACGGCAGATTTCCTCACCGCGCAGGGATGGAAGGTTGAGGTCGAGAACGAGAAGATCGGGCGTGTCGCTCAGACACGCATTCAGTCCTACAAGTCCGTCACGAAAAAGGCAGACTTCACGAACACCGGTGTCCTCCAGGAGTTCCTGGAGGTAGGCGCCAAACTCAAGATCGTCTTCGATGATGTAAACGATCGCGTCGTAGTAGTTCATGATTTCTCAGACCTGGCGGTCGGCGTTTTCATGAGTGGAAGGGAAACCTTGAACATGGCGCCCGCCTCCACGGGCTCCACCCAAATACGCCCTCCCGCTCCCTCCGCCAGAAACCGTGCGGAGGCGAGGCCAATTCCATATCCCCGCCCGTCACCCGCGGAGGTTCGCCTGTAGAATTCGTCGAAGACGCGTTCCCGGTCTTCCGGTGCGATGGGAGGACCGTCATTCCAGAATGTTACCACCATGCTTCTATCGACCTGTGTTACATCAATCGTGACGAGCCGGTCGCAGAATCTGAGTGCGTTATCGGTGAGATTCTGAATGATACGGCTGATCTGCAGCTCATCCACAACAACGGTTCTGGGTTCCCGCGGACGAGTGGAGTCCAGAGGGACACCGTTGAGAAGGACCTCCGCTTCACTTTTTTCAGCCAGCAGTGAAGTGGTTTCGGAGATGATGGCCATCAGATCCACAGGCATTGGATCGCGGCTGAGCTCACCCCGGCGAATCCGTTCATACTCCAGCAGTCGCGCAACGATATCGCGAAGACGGGTTGCCGCGGCACTCACACGCTCGACACGAGGTACCAGCGTTTCAGGCATCTCCTGCTGTCCCGCCAGTCGGTTTGCCGTTCCAATAATGGCGGCGAGCGGCTTGTTGAGATCGTGTATGAGAAAGCGGAAGAACTCCTCGCGGGCACGCTCAGCGACCTGGAGTTGCCCAACGGTTTCCTGGAGTTCGCTATTCTTTCGCTGCAATTCATCCACAAGAGCCACCGTGTTCAGGGCGGAACCGGCAAAGATCGCAAGATGCTCCATGCGCGAGAGGCCTTCATGGGCGAGGGGCCGACGGCCTTTCGAGAGCCCAAGGAGGACTCCGGCCACTTTGCGGCTGGTGCGGACGGGCACAGCCGCCGCGGAAGTCAATCCCGCCTGGCGGGCACCCTCCCACGGCTCAAACAGATCGTGGGCCTCGCTGCGGGAAAGGATGATAGGGCTTCCCGCACGGATGACCCGTCTGACAAGGTCTCGCAGAGACGGTGGGATGGCACCGTCGGGTTCCAGCAGCTTCTGGTTGGGTACCACTTGAATCCGCATCGCCGGACCCGGACATATCAGCGCCGTATCCTCCGCACCGCAATGAGTGCAGGCGGCTTCGCAGACATCCGCCAGAAAGGCGTCCATTTCCGTTTCGCTGCCGATGCTGCGGGCAAGCGCCTCGATGGCGGACAGGAAGGAGAGCTCCTGCGCCAGGACCTCGCTGTTTCCTCCGACGTTATCGGTATCCGCATCCGCTTTCACTTCCTCGATGGGCACACGGACATGCACTCGCCGTGGAGCCAGTGCGATCCATGCAACCAGTGCACAGATTCCGACGGCAAGAACTCCTCCGACGGCGACCTGAACCCCGAGAAGCCAGAGTGCCACGACTGCGAGAACAGCAACGAGAGCGGCTGCAATACGAAGTCGTTCAGTTTGTCGAGCTGCATGGGGCATGGCGGCTGCACTTCATCGAAATCGTATTCCGGCGCGCCGCAAGGGGACAAGTCCGACGGACCGCTTTCCCTTGAGCCCGGGGGCCACTCCGCCCACTCTTCCGCGCCCGAACGGCCTCATTTTTTCCCGGGAGCCCTCGATGACCGACCAGGAATACCCTGACAAACGCTCCGGCAGACTCGTTTTGGAGGATGGCGGGGAATACGCGGGTCTGAGTTTTGGAGCCTCATCCTCCGCAGCCGGCGAAGTCGTTTTCTGCACGGGAATGGTCGGCTACCCCGAGGCGCTGACGGATCCCAGCTACTACGGCCAGATCCTGGTGTTCACCTTCCCGCTGATCGGAAACTATGGCGTTCCGGCAGACGAAACAGACGAACACTTCCGGGAGTTCTTCGAATCCCGCCGTATTCAGGCAACGGGTCTGATTGTTTCCGACTACAGTATTGAACACAGTCACTGGCAGGCGTTCCAGAGTCTGTCTCGCTGGCTGAAGAAGTACGATGTTCCGGCACTGATGCAGGTGGACACTCGCGCTGTGACAAAGCGCTTGCGCGAAAAAGGTTCGATGCTCGGCAAGATCGAGTTCAATGGTGAGCCGGTTGATTTTCACGACCCGAACGTGCGGCGGCTGATTGAAGACGTCAGTATCGACGAACCTGTGGAATATGGCGAGGGTGACAAGCTCGTGTTGCTGTTGGACTGCGGCTGCAAGGAAAGCATTGCCGGAAACGTGGCAAGCCGCGGCGTCCGTGTGAAGCGGGTTCCGTGGAACCACGATCTGTCGAATGAGGAATTCGACGGACTGCTGGTTTCAAGCGGTCCCGGTGATCCGAAGATTTGCAATGAGGCCATCCATCAGATCCGCTCGGCTTTGAAACGCGACAAGCCTGTTATGGGAATCTGTCTTGGGCATCAGATGCTTGGACTTGCGGTTGGAGCGGACACTTACAAGCTGAAGTACGGTCACCGGAGTCAGAACCAGCCGGTCAGAGACGAAACAACGGGCCGTTGCTACGTCACGTCCCAGAATCACGGCTATGCAGTGGACACTTCTCAGCTTCCGGATGGCTGGATGCCCTGGTTCACGAACCTGAACGACGGTACCAATGAGGGGATTCGT
The DNA here is from genome assembly GCA_028284075.1 of Candidatus Sumerlaeia bacterium. Lineage (GTDB taxonomy): Bacteria > Sumerlaeota > Sumerlaeia > SLMS01 > JAHLLQ01 > JAJFLJ01. The sequence goes on from JANQSL010000013.1 coordinate 11,920, forward strand.
CACAAAACGAAACCTTTCATGAGCGTGCAGTTCCATCCGGAGGCGCATCCGGGTCCTGTGGACACGGAGTATTTGTTCGACGATTTTGTTGGTCTTGTGAAAGACTGACGCTGGCAAAGAGATTGCTGCATTACAGCGCCAGGTAGTCCGGCGAACCATTGGAGCGCCCGCCTTTCTGGCGGGCGTTGCTGTATTCGCGGGGAAAAGACGGGCGGTCGCGATTCATGAGCAACACACCTCTCTTTCTTGCCTGGTTGCTTGCCATGCCGTTTCTCGGCGGAGCGCTGGCGTTGTTGCTGCCATATCGTGACGGCGCATGGGCGCGCCGTATTGCCATGATGGCAAATGGCGCCGCGCTGTTCATTCTAACCGCAATCACGATGGGCTGGGAGAGAGACACTCCCGTTCGTTACCTTGTGGAGTGGGTTCCGCAAGTGGGTTTGAACTACTCGCTGTGGCTCGACGGGGTGGCCATGTTCTGGGCGTGGCTTGTACTCGGCATCGGCATGCTTGTTTTACAGTACGCCGGTCACTACATGAAACCGGACGACAATCCCCGGCGTTTCTATGCAGTCATGAGCCTTTTTATCGGGGCGATGCTCGGTGTTGTCATCAGCTCCAATCTGTTGCTCATGGTGGTGTTCTGGGAAATGACGTCGCTGACGTCATTTCTGCTGATTGGTCACTGGCACTGGAAGAAGAGCGCCATTACGGGAGCGCGCCGTGCTCTGCTGATCACAGGGTTGGGCGGTCTTTCGCTGATGTGCGGCGTCGCTGTGCTTTACTGGATTCTTTCGGCAATGCCCGGAACGGCATCTCTTGAATGGAGCAGTCTGTGGGAGCGCCGTGCTGACATCATTGCGCATCCCGCCGCTCCGTATGCATTGCTATTGATGCTGGTGGGCGCGTTCACAAAGAGCGCCCAGTTCCCCTTTCACTTCTGGCTGCCAGGCGCCATGGAGGCTCCCACGCCGGTTTCCGCTCTGCTGCATGCCGCGACCATGGTGAAGGCGGGGATCTATCTGCTGGGCCGCATGTATCCGCTCTTCAGCGACATGCACCTTTGGATCATTGTTGCCGTGGTGGGAGTACTCACCGTCCTTGCCGGCGGTTTTTTTGCGCTTCTTTCGCACGATCTCAAACAACTGCTTGCGTGGTCCACAGTCAGCCAGCTTGGTCTTCTGACGTCTTTCTATGGCTTTGGTGCACAGCGTTTGAAGACGGGGGATCTTCTGGAATACGATCTCGCCCTTGTGCTCAGCCATGCCTTGTTCAAGGCGGCACTGTTCATGTTGATTGGCGTGGTCGACCATGGTACTCACACACGCGACTGGCGGCTTCTGGGCGGGCTGCGAAAGAAGATGCCATGGACAGCGTGGCTGACAGTTGCGGGTTGTGCGTCGATGGCGGGCTTGCCATTCACCTTCGGTTTTATCGCAAAGAAAATCTGGCTCGGCGCGGGAATCGACATTCATGATTCCTACCGACATCTTGCCGACATTCTAATCTGGCTGTCGATCATTGGCAGTTTCTTTACGATGGCATACTGCCTGCGCCTGACGATCCTGCCGTTCTTCGGCAGGCCCCGTAGCCAGGAAAAGATCGATCACGCGCACGAAGGCGGAATCGGAATGCTGTTCGCGCCAGCGCTGCTTGTGACACTTTGTATTGCCGGCGGATTGTACTCGCCCATTCTGAAGTCTTTTCTCACACAGACCATTCAACCGGACTTCTACTCCACGTCCTCTCACTATGTCGTTGCCATCTTCAAGAAACTGGATCTGTTGACGGTTGTCAGCCTGGTGACGTATTTCATCGCAGGGCCCGCCATCTTTCTCGCCTCATTCAAACTGGATACGGTGAATCGCAAACTGGGAGAGCCGTCTCCGATTCGTTCTTTCACAGACTGGTTGCTGGGACCCGCGCTGACCGGGCTGGCGACGACCACTCACAAGCTGGTGCAGGCTCCATCTCTTCGACGGAATGCCGCAATCACGCTGATAACCACGGGATTTCTCACAATGATTCCGCTCACTGCGGCATTCGGTTTTCCTGCGAATTACGACTCTCACCTCTGGAGTCACGGACTTGCCATCTTTCTCGTTTCAGTCGTTGCCGCCTCCGTCGTGACCGTGATTCTGGCCCGTGAAGTCATCTTCAGACTTTTTGCTCTGGCCGCCATTGGCCTGGCGTTAACGGGATACTTCATTGTATATGAAGCACCGGATCTCGCCATCACAATGATTCTCGTGGAGCTTGCGCTCCTGTTGATGTTTTTGTTTCTGCTGATGCACATTGGCGGAGTGTCCTACACGGTTCCAAAGCCAACGGAACGAGCCGGATCCGCTATGGTTGCGGTGTCGTGCGCGGCCCTTTTCGCCTTCCTGACCTTCATGGCGAGCGTGTCGCCGGAAAAAACGGTGCCCGTCTCTCCCGGCACCGCAACACCGTCAGACTACTATCTGACACACTCAAAGTATGCACCGGAACCGGGAACTCACAAGGGTGGCGGTAACAACGTGGTAAACGTTATTCTTGTCGATTTTCGCGGCTTTGACACGTTGGGTGAAATCACCGTTCTCGCGGTCGCCGCGCTGGGCGTTGCAATCTTGTTCGGTGTGGGAATGCCGCCGCGATACAAGGGCCAGGTGAGCAGGCTTCTGCAGAAAGGCGCGGAAGCGGACAACTACGCCGACGTTGCGGGCCTGGCGCCTTTCATGAAATCGCGGGCGGAAAAAGGGCGCGCCTTGATTCTGCGAACCACCGCACCGATTGTTGGTCTGGTCGCACTGTTGTTCAGCATCGTTCTTTTCTTCGCGGGTCACAACGCACCAGGAGGAGGATTCATCGGCGGTTTGCTTGCTGCTGCAGCCGTGGTTCCGTTTCTTGTGGGTTTCCGGCGCGGCGAAGACTATCCTCTGCGTATCGACGACCCGATGAAATACATTCCTGTCGGTTTGTTGCTGGCCACCGGTACCGGAATTGCCGCAATGGTTCTTGGTGCCGAGTTTCTTCACAGTGCCTATGTTCCACTCAAGCTGCCCCTTGTCGGCAAGCTGGGGTTATCGTCCGCTGCACTGTTTGACGCGGGAGTGTTCTTCCTTGTCGTGGGGATCACGCTCCTGATGGTAAGACTGTTCGGGAGGAGGGCGGCCTGATGGAACTGCTGACCGCCGGTCTTGTATTTGTTCTGTTTGCGGGTGGTTTCTATCTTCTGCTTCAGCGCAGCCTTTTTAACGTGGTTCTGGGACTGGCATTGTGCTCTCATGCCTCGCTGATGGTGATGCTGGCCGGCAGCGGCTGGAACGTTGAAGCGGGTGCACCGATTCTCGAGGACAAAGCGATGGTGGAAATGGTGGTGGACGGCGAGGAAGTCACTGTCTCGCGTGTCGATACGGAGCAGTACGTCGACCCTCTTCCTCAGGCACTGATTCTGACGGCCATTGTCATTGGATTCGGATTGTTGAGCTTCTTTATGGTTCTTGTGGCACGGACCTATGAGTCGACCGGAACCATCGAGGCGGGGGAGCTGCCACGGGAGAATGAAACGTGAACATAATCATTCTCCCGATTCTTTTTCCACTGGTCGCAGCGGCCCTTTGCCTGTTTGCGCGTTATTCTCTGCCCGTACAGCGCATCGTCTCCGGTATCGCAACCCACACGGTCCTCGGCCTCGTTTTGTTTCTTGCTGCAGGCTTGCGTGACGGTGGAGTCATGACGCTGCGAGTGGGAGGATGGCCGGGAACCTATGGAATTGTTCTCGTTCTGGATTTGTTGAGTGCCATCATGCTCGTTTTGTCGGCCCTGGTTCAGACTGCAACATGGTGGTTTTGCATACTTGGCGGCATGGAAAAGGAGACGGAGCTGCGGTACTTTCATCCGGTCTTTCTTCTTTTAACCGCGGGTGTGAATTGGGCGTTTGTAACGGGTGATCTTTTCAATTTGTTTGTCAGCTTCGAGCTCATTCTCATCGCAAGCTATGTTCTTCTGATCAAGTCCGGCTCTCCCGCCACCCTGCGGGAGGGATCGAAGTTCGTTGTTCTTAACGTCATCGCGGGCGTTCTGTTTCTGACCGGCGCGGGTCTTGTCTACGGCTTGTACGGGACGCTGAATCTGGCGGATCTTGCAGTGAAGCTCGGACGCAGTCAGCACCAGGAGATGGTCGTGGTGATCGGAACGCTGTTCCTCGTGGTGTTTGGTATCAAGGCCGGGTTGTTTCCTCTCTTCTTCTGGTTGCCGGATGCATATCCCCGCGCTCCTGCGGCCGTGTTGCCGTATTTTTCCGGCATCCTGACAAAGGTTGGTGTCTACTGCCTGTATCGCTGCCACACGCTGGTTTTTCGCGCGGGAGTCGACGAATGGTTTCAGCCGCTGATTCTCGCAATTGGCGGAGCAACGATGATTGTGGGCGTGCTCGGCGCATTAAGCCGGAATTCGTTTCGAGAGATACTCAGCTTCCATATTGTCAGTCAGATTGGATACATGATTTTCGGCCTTGGTCTCTTTACACAGAACGGGCTGACAGGTGGTATCTTCTACATCATGCACCACATTGTTGTGAAGTCCTCGCTCTTCATGATAGCCGCCTGCGTGATCTTGCAAACCGGCACCGATCGCCTTGAGGATCTCGGTGGACTGATGGCAAAGAGTCCCTTTCTCGCGGGACTGTTTCTGTTCGCGGCGTTTTCGCTGGCGGGTCTGCCGCCATTGAGCGGTTTCTATGGAAAGTATGTACTCGTGCTGGAAGGCATCGAACGCGACCAGCTCTTTTATGTCGTGCTGAGTGTCATCACGAGCCTTCTCACCCTGGCGAGCATGGTGAAAATCTGGATGTACGCCTTCATGGGAGGCGATGAAAACGCCCGCAAAGCCGCGCTTCCCCGGCCCGGCGCCGCATGGGCGACATTTGGGCTGGTTTCGCTCGCGGCAGTCGTTTTGATTTTCAGCGGTCCACTTATGAACATTGCGGAAACGGCGGCGGCATCACTTATGGATCCGTCGATCTACATCGACGCGGTACACGGTCCGGTCGAAACGGATGTCGCGGAGGTGCGGCCATGAAGCGTCTGTTTACAGAACTCACAATTGCCATGGTTGGAGCGTTTCTCGCCAGTTGGTTTACAATTGCGGGGCTGTTGACGCTTTTTATTCTGACGCACTTCATTTTTCAGATCGTTGTCTGGCAAAGACGAGACGGAAGGGCGCTTCCGCGAGTTATAAATCTGGCCCGTTTCTTCTGGGACTTTCTGTACGACCTGGCAAAATCGAACCTGCTGCTGGCATGGGACGTTATCACTCCGAAGGACTATCATCACGTTCGTCTCGTTGAAGTACCTCTGCGCGGCTTGTCGGAAGAGGAAATCTCTCTCCTGATTCACCGCATCACGCTGACGCCGGGAACACTTTCCTGCGACGTTGTGAGTGATCGATCAGCCTTGATCGTGCATGCCATGTACGGCAGTGGTCCGGAGCTCGCCCATAACCTGCGCCGGCCTCTGGACATTCTGAGAGGGGAGGCCTGAGACATGTTTCCTGACAGCATTCTTCCACTGCTTTCCGGAGCGGTTATCGGTTTCGGCCTGCTGGTTTGCTTTACCATGGCATTTCTGCGCTTCCTGCTGGGACCGACACAGCACGATCGGCTGGCGGCAATTGAATCCATCACGATTTTACTCATCGGTTTTTTTGCACTGACAACACTGATGCAGAGCGCACTTTGGTACTTCGACGTCATTCTCGTTCTGTCGCTGGTGGGGTTCCTGTCGACGGTTGCCTACTCCAAGTTTCTCGAAAAGGGGGATATCCGCGATGATTGACATGGCAGCCTACCTCTTTCTCAGCATCGGCCTGATGTTCCTGTTCGTGGGAAGCCTTGGTGTGCTGCGGTTCGAAGACGTTTATCTGCGGCTCCAGGCCTCCAGCAAGGCGCTCACCTTCGGGCTGGGCTTTTTTCTGCCGGGAGCGGCACTGTTGACCGGCGATCCCGAGACCGTGGCGAAGGCACTGCTCGCCGTCTCGTTTCAGTTCCTCACGGCTCCCATTGCGGCACACATGATGGCGCGCAGCGCTCTGCGGCGAGGCATCGTCCCGACCAAGGTTGCCGGAGTCGTGGAAAACCCGCTCAACAAATCCGATTCGTCCTGACGACAAACGCAGTGAGAGCAGAGGTTTCCCTTGGCCTGGCCCGGTCCTGGTGGCAGGGCCGTGCAGCCCCGGCGGGGCTGCTGTTTCCTCCCACTTTCTTTCACAGGACACACGGATGCCCGACACACCGCAAACGGCTGAGATCAAAAAGGTTCTGATTCTTGGCAGTTCGGCTCTGAAAATCGGCGAGGCCGGCGAGTTCGACTACTCCGGCAGCCAGGCCATCAAGGCGTTGCGCGAAGAGGGCATCAAGACCGTCATTGTTAATCCCAACATCGCCACAATTCAGACGTCCGACTATCTGGCGGATGAAGTCTATTTCCTCCCCGTTACGCCGTACTTTGTCGAAAAGGTCATCGAGAAGGAAAAACCGGACGGTATCTTCCTCAGCTTTGGCGGCCAGACCGCGCTGAACTGCGGACTCGCTCTCGATCAGGGCGGAGTCCTGAAGAAGCACAACGTTCGCGTGCTGGGTACGTCCACAAAAGCCATCGAGGACACCGAGGACCGCGACCTGTTTGCAAAGCGTCTGGCGGAAATTGACGTCATGGTGCCCCGGAGCCGCGCGGCCGGTACGGTCGAGGAAGCACTGGAGATTGGCGAAGAACTCAACTATCCCGTCATGCTGCGTATTGCCTATGCACTCGGCGGACTGGGATCGGGCATTTGCCGCGATGCCGCGCAGCTGGAGGATCGTGCCCGCAAGGCTCTTGCACACACCAACCAGATTTTGATCGAGGAATATCTGCTGGGCTGGAAGGAGGTCGAGTACGAGGTCGTGCGCGACGGCGCCGACAACTGCATTACTGTCTGCAACATGGAAAACATGGACCCGCTCGGCATTCACACAGGCGAGTCCATCGTGGTCGCTCCAAGCCAGACGCTGACCAATCACGAGTATCACAAGCTGCGCGAAATCGCCATTCGCACAATTCGCCACCTGGGAATTGTTGGTGAATGCAATATTCAATACGCGCTGGATCCGAACTCAGACGGATACCGCGTGATCGAAGTCAACGCACGGTTGTCCCGCAGTTCCGCCCTTGCATCGAAGGCGACGGGCTATCCGCTGGCATTTGTTGCGGCGAAGCTGGCGCTTGGATACAAACTGTACGAACTTCCAAACTCCATTACCAAGGTGACAAAGGCTTTCTTTGAGCCCGCGCTGGACTACATCGTTGTCAAAGCCCCCCGCTGGGATCTTCGCAAGTTCAAGGGCGTCTCTCCCAAGCTGGGCTCCGGAATGAAGTCCGTCGGCGAAGTTATGGCCATCGGACGCTGCTTTGAGGAGTCGATCCAGAAAGCGATCCGCATGCTGGAAGTCGGCGCGAAGGGAGTTGTCGGCAACGACTTCGAATTCGAAGACCTTGAGCACGAGCTGGAGGAACCGACGGACCGGCGTATCTTCGCCATTGTTCAGGCGATGCAGGGAGGCATGTCCGTCGACCGGCTCCATGAACTGACGCACATTGATCGGTGGTTCCTCTACAAGATTCGCAACATTGTCGACATGGAAGCGGCGCTTCGGGAATCCGGCAGTGGCGGTTTGAACGACAACTCGCTGCGCCAGGCCAAGATGTGGGGTTTTTCCGATATTCAGATCGCTCAGGCCGCGGCCACCACGGAGAAAGCAATTCGCGAACGCCGCAAAACGGCCGGAATCGTTCCCGTTGTCAAACAAATCGACACTCTCGGTGCCGAGTATCCCGCACAGACGAACTACCTCTACCTGACCTACCACGGTGTTGAGGACGACATTGACTTCCACGAATACAACTCAGTCCTGATTCTGGGCTCCGGAACCTATCGCATTGGATGCTCCGTGGAGTTCGACTGGTGTGCGGTGAATGCCGGCATCACGCTGCGCAACCTCGGGTATTCGACGATCATGCTGAACTACAACCCCGAGACCGTTTCCACCGACTACGACGAATTCGGCAGACTCTTCTTCGACGAAATCAGCCTGGAATCGGTGATCGAAATCTGCGACAAGACGAACCCCCTCGGAGTGGTTGTGAGCGTGGGCGGTCAGGTGCCCAACAACCTGGCGACAAAGCTTCACGACGTTGGTGTCAGCATCATTGGCACCTCCGCACGGGACATCGATAACGCCGAGGACCGCCGCAAGTTTTCGGCAATGCTGGACGACCTGCACATTGATCAGCCGGAATGGGCGGAGCTGACCACCATCGGCGATGCTCTCAAGTTTGCCGAGCGCGTTGGATTTCCGGTCCTCGTTCGTCCGTCCTATGTGCTGAGCGGAGCCGCCATGGCGGTCGCCTCGAACCCGCGGGAGCTCGAACGCTTCCTGGGCAACGCGGTCGATGTGTCGCCGGAACATCCCATTGTCATCAGCAAGTTCCTTGAAAACGCCAAGGAAATCGAATTCGACGCGGTTGCCAACAAGGGCGAGATTGTAACCTATGCCATCTCGGAACACGTCGAAAACGCCGGCGTGCACTCCGGTGACGCAACCCTCGTCCTTCCGCCTCAACGCACCTATCTGGAAACGATCCGCCGCGTTCGTGAAATTTCACGGAGAATCGCGAAGCGTCTGAACATTCACGGACCCTTCAATATTCAGTTCATCGCAAAGAAGAACGATGTGAAGGTGATCGAGTGCAACCTGCGCGCCTCGCGTTCATTCCCATTTGTTTCAAAGGTGCTGAATCAGAACTTCATCGATGTCGCACTGCGCGTCATGATGGGCAGACACGTTGAGAAAATCGAACGGCCTCTTTTCGAAATCAATCACGTTGGTGTGAAAGCCTCCCAGTTCAGTTTCACACGCCTCGAAGGTGCTGACCCGACCCTTGGCGTCGAAATGGCATCGACCGGCGAAGTGGGTTGTTTCGGCGAGGACTTCCACGAAGCCTATCTCAAGTCCCTCATCAGCGTTGGCTATCGCTTCCCGCTGAAGAGCGTTCTGTTGTCGACCGGCCCAGTCGAATCCAAGGCGGAGCTTCTGGAAAGTATTCGCGACTTTGCCTCCACCGGCATTAAACTCTACGCGACTCCGGGCACCGCTGACTTCCTTCGGGACAACGGCATAGAGGCGGAAACTCTTTACTGGCCCATGGAGGACAAAAATCCCAAGACGACCGATTTCATCAAGGACCGGAAGGTCGACCTTGTTATCAATATTCCGAAGAACTTTCAGGAAGACGAACTGACCAACGACTATATGATCCGGCGTGCCGCGGTGGACTACAATGTTCCTCTCATCACAAACCGTCAGATTGCCATGCGTCTGGCCGAGGCGCTGACACATCGCTCCATTGAGGATCTCGCCATCAAGACCTGGCGCGAGTACGGCACTGATCTTTCCGCGGTCACAGCCTCTTGAAAAGACCAACAGCCGCTCAGAGACGGAGCGGCTGCTGGTGTTAGGGGGGGAGAAGGCCGGTGTTTACTGCGAGAAGATCAGTGCCGTGTACGGACCGATGTTGACGTTGGCATTGTACGACATGCCGTCCTTTGCACCGGAGTTGGCGTTGGTGTCGAAGGTGCTCCAGTTACCGAACGATGAATCGTAGCCGTTCCAGTCACTGTTGAACCGGACACGCCACATTCCGCTCTGCGGCATCCCGATATTGTAATTGTTGAAACCGCTGTCGTTGAAGTTCAGAACAACGATCACATCGTCGCCCGCACCGCCCTGATCCCAGCGATGGAAGGCAATGACCTTGTCGGTGTTGTTGATGTGATGAACATTGACATTATTACCCCGCAGGCCGCGGGTGTTGTTGTTCCAGTTGCGACGCATCTGGATCAGGTCGGTATAGAGATCGACGATACCGGAATGGGTTGTGGCTTTCGCCCAGTCGAGAGGATCCGTATCGCTGAAGAACCCGTCCTCCAGCATTTCCTGACCCTGGAACATCATGGGAATACCGGGTGACGTGAAAGTCACTGCCGCGCCAAGAGTCGAGCGCTTCTTTGAATACCATGAAGTGGCGTTGCCGGGCCAGATTTCCTCCGGAACGCGTGACTTCCCGTTCGCCACCTCATCATGGCTTTCCGTGTAGATCACGCGCTGTGTGGCGCTGCCATTGTAGTAATGGGTGATGGCGTCGCGAACCGAGAACATGTTCCGGTTGTTGTCATTACCCTCGATGACCGCATCGCGAATGGGATGCACAAATGCCGCGTCCCACTGCGAGTCGAAGCCTGCTCCGCCGGAGCCGGTCGTCCTGGTCATCCACTCGTTGTTCTGAAGATCCTCGGCGATTTGAATCTTCCAGGACGCTGCCGCATCGATTTCGTCATTGATCCACTGCATCAGGCTCCAGCCTTCGGCGATATCGCCACCGCCGCCGTTATTCTGTGTGCGGATGTTGACCGTGGAGTCCCAGCGCAGACCGTCGAGATGATACTCGTTGAGCCAGTACAGCGCATTGTCCCGCAGGAAGCTGCGCACCTCGCCGCGGCCGTAGTCGGGACGTGAATCGCCCCAGGGTGTGACCTTGCGCCAGTCATCGAAGAAATAGATGCCCCCGTTGTTAAAGCACGGCCCGTCGTAACACCACGTTGCAAGATCGCTCGGACCCAGGTGATTGTAAACGACGTCGAGAATCACCGCGATACCGCGCCCGTGGCACTCGTCCACAAACTCCTTCATGTCCAGCGGCGAACCGTAAATGCTCTCCGGGGCATAAAGATGGGCCGGGTTGTAGCCCCACGAAAAATCACCGGCAAATTCAGCCACCGGCATGACCTTGACCGCGTTGATACCGAGATTCTGCAGGTGATCGAGCTTCAGGATGGCACTTTGCCAGGTTCCCGGCGACCCGCCCGGAGAATCGTTGTATGTTCCGATATGCATTTCGTAAATGACGAGTTCATTCCAGCCCGGCATGGTGAAACTGTTCTGCCATGTGTAGCCGGTATCCGCGATGACGCTGTCTCCCACGGAATTGGTGACATCGGTTGCGCGAGCGTCATTACGCCAGTACTGCTGACCGCCATAGGTGAAAACGTACTTGTATTGATCGCTGACAAACGCACCCTCGATGTCCCGCGACCAGTGACCGTTACCCTCCGAGACCAACTCGTCAGCGGTGGCACTCCAGCTGTTGAACGAACCGGCGACAGTTGCTGCAGTGGCATTCGGTGCCCATACACGGAACGTTGTTCCCGTCGAATAGGGAATCGCTCCCATGCCGGGCCGGGTCGAAGCCTGCATTGGAATGCTGAAGGTGTGGTTGTTTCCGCCGTTGTTGTCGTAGATATGTCCGCCCCAGTCGTCATAGCCGTGGAAATAATAATCGACATCCACGCCGTCCGGGAACGCGCTCGATGGTGTGTACTGCCAGATGGAATCCCCGGAGTTGTTTCCGGCGTAGGACATTTGGTGGACCTGCCATGATCCTCCATCCACCTGAATGCCGACCTCGGCATGAAGCCCCATGTAGTCCTGATTCATGAGAATCGTGAATGTTCCGGGGTTTGTGGGGTCGTTATGATACTCGTAGGTTCCGTAGACACCAATCCATGACGGAAAGGCCGATGCCACAATTGTGAACATGGTAAAGGCGGCCGTTGCCAGGCTGATGCGAAGCCGTTGTGCGGTCAGTGCGATAGTTGTTCTTCGTTCCCCGGACGCGCCGGGAGACTTGATGTGGATCATATGGTTTACTCCTGCTCTCTCTGTTTCCGGTTGTTTGGAGCTTCGGTCTCCTGCGGCGCCGTAAAAGGAATCCTCTGCTCGCTAACAGGCGAAATGAGGCGAAGCGCTCCAGGTTGTCAAGAAGGCCGGGGAACAACGGGAAGTGTATGAATTTTGATGAAATTAGTTTCGGCCAGTATTTTCAGTGGTAAAATGCTTTTACCAAACGCGTGTTTTTATACAGCGCAGGTGCGCCCCGGATCCGTGGCGCCGGATGAAGAGCCGGCCCAGGCCACCCATCGTCGGCCCGGGCTCTTGCCAGGGGAGAGACCTCAGCGGGTGAGCGAGGTGATGCGGTGTGCGCCCTTCATAACCAGGTTGCGTGCCGCCGCCTCGAGCCGAACCGGAGTCGAGGTTTCCCGCGTCGCGGCCTCATCCAGCCGGTCGTAAAAACTTTCACTGGCAAGACACCATGCCCATGGGCATTCACGGTGTGCGATACACATTGGTTCGATAAAACGATCGTACTTTTGACTGTGCTCCATGTCGCCCTGAAGAACAATCAGGCGGCGAAACTCACGGCGGAAAAGCTCATAATCGGGACCCGCCCAGATACTCTGAAGCGATTGGTTCGAAATGTCGCCGGTGACTTTTTCCGGCAGTCCCACGAAATTGCAGCAGGGAAAGACCAGACCGGTCGCCGCGACTGTCATGCTGTACCAGCCCATCAGACAGTACTCCGTGCGCTTTTCGCTTTCACGAGCATCGCTTGATGGGAAATGGGTGCTCAGTCGTGTCAGTTCAGCGGAAACGTGCCGTTGAAGCTCCGGCTCATCATCCATCCAAACATCCAGGACAGGTTTTTTGCGGCGTGAGTCCTCCTCGATAACCTGAGTGAGAACCTCTTTCGTCTCTTCGATTTCTTTCGCTGAGAAGCGATCACCGTCTTTCAGGCCGATAATGTTGTTCAGGTGAATCTTGTCGGCGCCGAGTTCGATCCCCAGTTCCACCATTTGCGGCGCAAGGCGCCTGTTTTCCCGCCAGAGCATGAACTTCAACTCGATTTCGGGACGCTTGTTTTCCGGTGCACGATCCGCGGCGGTTCGCAAAGCGCGGATACCCTCCACGACATGATCGAAGATACGCGGCTTCGTCTTCATTGTTTTGGCGTACCGCTCCGCCTCAGGCTCGTTGATACTGATGTTGGCGATGTCCAGTCCTACCTCGACAATATCCTCTGCATACTTTGCCAATGGAGCGGCGTTTGTCGTGATGTCCGCGATGTGCACGTCGTGTTCCCGCAGGAACTCCAGCAACGGACGCATCTTTGGGTAGACCAGGCTTTCTCCGCCGCCCGAGAGACGCACGGATTTCAGATCACCCGCCGCAGCGTCTCTCAGGAACGGCAGCAACACGCTGTCCCAGTCCAGGTACTGCCCCGCCCGGTGAAACTTCGATGAACAGAAGAAACAATCGACGTTACAAACATTGGTCGGTTGGATCTCAATAGCCCAGGGTCCACCCTGGATCTCGTCACCCAGAACTCCCTGGAGGAGGCGTTCCTCGTCGTCCGCTGTCAGGCGATGCCATCCGAAAAGCATAAACCGCATCCGGGCCGGAATGCGGGAACGATGCCGATGTGCCGCTGTTCGCGTCAACAGCCACCGGACATTTCCGCATTGCCCGCCCGCGCCTGGTCGAGAGCCTGGGGTTATGCGGATTCTGATTCAACGGGTCAGCGAGGCCCGCGTGGA
>JANQSL010000015.1 GCA_028284075.1 Candidatus Sumerlaeia bacterium
TTTCGCCATACCCCAGGGGGACAGTCGGTTCCATGTGCAGGGAGCCAGGCCGGCCGTGGCGGCGAGACGTGAGCAACCAGATTTCCTCGTTCAGCGAGAGCGGTTGCGAGACTTGCGGATCGCCAGGGGCGGGCTTCCAGGAGAACAAACTTACGGTCGACCATACCGGTAGGATGATTGTGGCGGCGAGGCGGGCAATACAAGGCAGCAGGCTTTTTGGTCCGGGGATTCGACTTGCCAACTCGTACTCGTTCGTCCAAAGTCCCCATGAGTCACAGAGGTTTGGGAGGAGTGAAATTTCATGCGGGAAATCAGCTGCCACGATCCTCGTGCCGCGACTCCCTTTCGAGGCTATCCCGTCGCCCATGACCGCGAGCCTCCGGTGGTGCATATTCGCGAGGACGCATGGGGCGGTGCGCGGTTTGAGTCCGACCGCCCGCGTCTCAAACGGGGAATCGCAACTCGCCTGCTTACGTGTGTCTTTATGGCAACAGTAGGCGGAATTCTGGGTGCCTTGTTCGGAGCATACCTCATGGGCAGGCCGGAAGGCGTGATTGCGATGAGCGCCGTCTATGGAGTTGGTCAGGATCGCGCTATTCTGATGATGTTGACCGGGTTCGTCATCAGCGGAGCGCTCGGTGGCCTGAGTCTGGTACTGACCCGCTGGACCCGCTACGAAGACTGAACGACGTCCGTAAATGACGCAAAAAATGTTTTCAGCTTCTCATCGGATTTGATCCCCGCCGACACCTCCAGCCCACTCGAGGCATCGAACGCATAGGGAAGCGCGCCCGCGTTTGCAAGTGCCTGAGCCACACCGCCAATGTTGTCCGGGTTGAGGCCACCCGCGATGAAGACTTTTCCCTTTGGGATGTGGGGGATGGCGAGATCATGGTCGAAGACTCGGCCGGTTCCGCCATGGCGGCCCTCGACAAAGGCATCCAGAAGCACAGGGCCTCTTCCCATGGCACTCTCGATTTCCTTTCGACTCTCTTCGCCCCTGACTCGCACGGCGCGGATGACAGGAACGGGAAACCGGGCAAAATCCTCTTCCGGTTTCGGCGCGTGTAACTGCACGGCAGCGAGGCCAAGGCTCTTCACCAGTGCCCGGATGTGCTCGATCGGCTCATGGACGAATACACCAATGGGTCGAACCGGAACTTTTGCCTTTGCGCGAACCTCATCCAGCAGCGCCGCCGCTTCTCCTGTTTCGAGGCAACGCGGCGTACCTTCGGCAAAAATAACCCCGAGGAAGGAAGCGCCGAGCTCCAGGGCCAGCAGAGCGTCCTGAGGTCGCCGCAGGCCGCATATCTTGATATGTGGATGCCCTATCGGATCAGGCAGTTGTGGGGCTGCGGCCATGAACCTGCTCTCCCTGTTTAGCGTCTTGAGCAAAGCACGATCCTGACCTGGACGCAATCCCCTCATGGCTGGTACGGGACTCGCGGTTTGTGCTGGTAAATGCCGCCGCAACCTTTTCGGCGGCGCATAAGGACACACACCTGCCACGCGCGTTTCCGTTCGCCCGTGGCGTGGTTTGACACCCGGCTCGGCGCGGCCCATTCTTTCTTGGACGACAGGCCAGCGCAAACGGGCCTGAAACAGGAGTTCCGGTGGCACAAGATCTTGAATATCCACTGATTCGCCCTTCCGGCAATGACGGCATTCCGTTTCCGGAGCAGGTAAGCCTGCTGCGCTCGGACGAGCCGATTGTTTTTCCACACATGATCGCGCCGATTCTTATCAGCGACGATGGAATCCGCCGCATGGTGGAGGAAGCCACTCAGGAGAATCGCCTGATCGGTGTGTTTGCATCAAGACTCAACGAGGAAAACGAAGTGGTTCCGGACGAGCTGCTGCCTGTCGGTGTGCTTTGCGCCGTGTTGCGGATGCTGCGTTTGCCGGATGGAACCGTGAGACTCCTGGTTCATGGTGTTTCCCGTATCGCAATTGAAAGCATGGTTGAGGGAGCTCCCCACCCGACGGCAAAAATCGTCAGAGTGGATGAATCGGAAGTTTCCGACGATGAAGCATCGGCATTGATCAAGCAAACCGTCTCGAATCTTCAGACAGCGGTCACGTTGACGAACATGCCGGAAGATCTTGCCGTTGCAGCCATGAACATCGACAGTTCAGGGCGCCTCGCGGACCTGGTTGCGAGCAACATCAATCTGGACGGCGGCGATCTGCGCGGAATTCTTCTCGAGACCGACACAAAGAAACGGCTCAGCAAGGTGTTTCATCTGCTCAGTCGCGAGGTGCGTGTCCTGGAGATCGGAAACAGGATTTCGGAAAAGGTTCGTCAAAGCGTGGACAAGAACCAGCGCGAATTCTTCCTGCGCGAACAGATTCGCGTTATGCAGAAGGAATTGGGCGAGTCGGACCCGAACGAGCAGGAAGTCGTGGAGCTGCGGGAGCGGTTGGCGGCAAAGGAAATGCCTGACGATGCACGCAAGGTTGCGGAAAAGGAACTCGGTCGTTTGGCAATGCTTCAGCCCGCCGCAGCCGAGTACGGCGTTATTCGGACGTATATCGAGTGGATTCTCGACCTGCCCTGGGTGGAGCGCACTGACGATCACATCGATCTCGAGAGAGCGGCCCGTGTTCTCGACGAAGATCATTATGGTCTCGAGAAAGTCAAGGAGCGGATCCTGGAGTTTCTGAGTGTCATTCGTCTGAAGAGTGGTGATTTGAAGGGGCCGATTCTTTGCCTCGTCGGCCCGCCAGGTGTTGGTAAAACGAGCCTGGGGCGCAGCATTGCTCGTGCAACTGGCCGCAAGTTTACGCGGTTTTCTTTGGGGGGCATGCGTGATGAAGCGGAGATCCGGGGCCATCGACGCACATATATTGGCGCCATGCCCGGACGAATTGTTAAGGCATTGAAGGACTGTGAGACGATCAATCCGCTGATCATGCTGGATGAGATCGACAAGCTGGGCAGCGACTTCCGCGGCGATCCGGCGAGTGCTTTGCTGGAAGTGCTCGACCCCGAGCAGAACGATACGTTCACGGATCACTACATGGACATGCCGATCGATTTGTCCCGGGTCATGTTCATCACGACGGCGAACTCGCTCGATACCATACCGCCGCCACTGCGCGATCGTATGGAGATTATTCGAATCGCGGGGTACACGCCGGAGGAAAAGGTCGAGATTGCAAACCGCTACCTGATTTCCCGCGAGCGTGGAAACGCCGGACTGAAAACAAAGCACATTCGCTTTCGCGTGCCCGCCGTGAGGAAGCTGATTCGCGAGTACACCGCGGAAGCCGGAGTTCGAGGGCTTCAGAAGGAAATCGGATCGATCTCACGCAAGGTTGCGCGCCGGATTGCGGAAGAGGAGAGCCGGCGTGAAAACGCAACGAAGTCAAATCGCCGAAAGTCGGGAAAGCCTTCGAAGCCTTCTCCCGTCGTGGTGACGCCTGAGGCAGTGGAAGAACTTCTTGGGCCTCCCCGGACCCAGATCGATGTCGCGGAGCGTTTGAGCCGGCCGGGGGTTGCGGTCGGAATGGCATGGACGTCCATTGGTGGAGAGATTCTGTTCATCGAGGCGTCGCTGCACCCCGGCAAGGGAGTTCTGAAGCTGACGGGTCAGCTTGGCGACGTGATGAAGGAATCGGCCAATGCGGCGCTGACGTTCCTTCGCAGCAACCGCGAGCTGTTGGGCGTCGATGACAATGTCTTTGCGGAGAATGATTTTCACGTTCACGTGCCGGCCGGTGCGACGCCGAAGGACGGGCCGAGCGCGGGTGTGGCGATGATCGCGGCATTGGCTTCGCTTGTAAGCGGGCGT
>JANQSL010000046.1 GCA_028284075.1 Candidatus Sumerlaeia bacterium
AGCCCATTTCATGATTTCGGCGAGTGATTTTTGTTCACCGGGACTGACACGACAGGAAGCAACCTCGATACGATCGACCCGCACCTTCTCCAAGAGGCGCTTGGCCAGCATCAGCTTTTCCTTCCCCGGCATTGAGACGCCATCGGTTTGCTCGCCGTCCCGCAGAGTCGTGTCCATAATTGCCAGATGCTCGCTAAGGGAACGGGAGCGGCGCTGCTTTTTCGGCGCGGCCCCCCTGGCTGGTGCTTTCGATTTCGAGGCATTCTTGGTTTTCGCGGGCATGCGCTTGGAGTTCTCCGGCAACTCGTCCGGGCCATGCCGGACGGGACGGGGAAGGTATCCACGGTTCTTTGCCACGGCAAGGACGGAAAAGAGGGGCGCGAGGGCCGGTCTTCCTACTGGGCGGCGCGCATGGCCTTGAGCATGAAGCCGAGTTTGGCGCGCATCTCTGCAACCTCGTCTCGAATATCGGAATCCGCAACGATGCCGCCACCGGCGTGCAGCTGCACCCGTTGATCATCATAAAAGGTCGCCGTGCGAATAGGGAGGTTGAATTCCATGTCGCCCCGCGAGTCGATCCAGCCGAGGGCCCCGCAATAGATTCCCCGGGGACGGTTTTCGAGCTCTCCAAGAACTTCCATCGCGCGTTTTTTGGGAGCGCCGGTGACCGAGCCTCCGGGAAAAAGGGCCGCCAGGACTTCTCTGCAGGTAACGCGGCTGCGCAGCGTTCCGAAGATGGTTGATTCCATATGAAGCAGTGACGGATGGGATGTGACTTCCATCAGGGGGTCCACGCGTACGCTGCCGTACTCGCAAATGCGGCCGAGGTCGTTACGCTCAAGGTCGACAATCATGATGTGCTCGGCCTTGTCCTTCTCGGAAGCGGCGAGATGACGCGCGGCGTCCTGCAATTCATCTTCCGTCTTGAAGGGACGGGTTCCCTTGATGGGGCGCGTACAAATGCTCCGCCCCCATTTCCGGACAAACAACTCGGGCGAAAAAGACACATGTGTGCAGTCCTTTGCCCGAAAAAGGCCTGCATAACGGTCTCCCGAATCCTCGAGACCACGGCGAAAAACGCGCTCCGGTCTTGAGGGATACTTTCCGTCAAAGCGTACCGTCAAATTTGCCTGGTAAATGTTGCCGACATGCAGATGCCTCTGGATGGCATCGAAAGCCCGGCCATAATCCGCTTCGGACATGCACCCGGCGGGCAGAGGGATGCCGTGGCGTGAGCCGTAAATGGCGGAGGAATCTTCCTCGATGTATTCCTCTCTGCCAATCAGAGGAGGGCGGGGCCAGGCAGTGGAAGCTTCATCGATTTTCCAATCCCGCCACTGGGTGCGGCGCGATGCCGGCCGACCCATCAGACTCCATTTTCCATCCATACGAGCGAACCCGGTGGTGTGGAAGCCGACAATCATGTCGTCGATCTCGGCGTCCCTCGCATGGGGAAAGCAGTGCTCGTGGGGATTGAAGAACCGGCCGTACTCGTAGGCCATGGCCACCGTTGCCACCGGGCATGCAGGACGGAGGAAGAGCTTTCGTGATGTGCCCCGGGCGGATGCATCGAGACAGCCGAGGATTTCATCGATCCATTGAAACGGCGTGACGACGCAGTCGTCGTGCTGCGCAATCACCTTCCCTTCCGGCGTTTCCACGGTAGTGCCTTTGTGCCGGTTCACCCGAAGAAGCAGGACCGGATTGGAAAAGAGAATGGGGGGATGATCCCATCCTTCGCTGCCGCAGGGCCAGAAAACGGCGGAACCCGGCAGATCCTTAAGGTCCGGCAGGCGGAACGGATTCGTGGATACTTTATCTCCCGAAACCCCTTGGGCGAAGCTTCCAGACGAAGACGATTCGTCTCGATAGGGGGTGGAGTATGTTCGGAAGCGACCTGTCATGGGGACACGAGGGCTATCATGATGAGAGTTTCTTTGGAGGGCAAGTTTAGGGCCGATTTCGATTAAAAGGATTCTATAACTGCATTCAATATACTACTATAGTCCTGCAACCACCCGGAATCCAACATCCCTGCTTCGCTCTGTCTTCGGTGCTCTCCGGCGCGTGGCTGATCGTGCATTTCCGGCATCGGATCTGAAACCACCGCCCCTGAGGACGACATCCACACCCGAAGTCATCGGTCCTGGATCGATCAGGTCCGAACCCGGCAGGCGGGGCACATAGGAATCTTGAGTCATTTCCCAGACATTTCCATGAACATTGTAGAGACCCCAGCGGTTTGGAGGCAGTTCCATTGCCTTTACGAGTTTTCCCCGGTAATTTGAGGACGGGGCACGGTAGTAAGTGATTGTGCCGTCGATGTTGCAGAGACGGCTCGTTACGATGTCACCGAAAGTAAAGGGGCTGCTCATGGTCGCCCTGCAAGCGTATTCCCACTGAGCCTCCGTCGGAAGAGAAAAAGAGATGCCCGTGCTGCTTGTGAGTCTGCGGCAGAACTCGTCGGCCTCCTCCCACGTAATGTTGACGACAGGCTCGTCAGCCTCCCCCGCCGTTGTGCGGTCCCCCATGACTTCCCTCCAGACACCCCATGTTACTTCTGTATTGCTGACAAAAAAGGGAAGGTTAAAGGTCACGCGAGTGACAGGTCCTTCGTCCTCCGCTCGTCCCGGTTCGTCCGGAGGCGATCCCATGAGAAAGGTTCCCGGAGGCACTTCCACCATGGTGAGAGAATTTCCGGAACCCAGTGGGACGTGATAGGTTCTGATGGCAGGATCGACTTCGGGATGGGAGGGTACCGGCAACGGCACCGGCGTTCTTGTGGGGACGGGGCTCGGAGTCGCCGGTGGCGTGGGACTCGGAGTCGCTCGTGGCGCAGGGGTTGGCTCGGGCGTTCTCGCGGATGTTGGTGTTATTGCGGCAGCGATGTTGTCGTCCTGAGAAGGCGGGGAAACGGTTTCATCTCCGGAGCCACCAAAAGCGACAACGATTACGACAACCAGGATCACCATCAGTAAAATGATGGCAGACAGCAGAAGAGTTTTATTCTCCAGGATTGCCGTGGTCGTGCTGTCACGGGTGGGGCGCGGTGTTGGATCGTTTTCACCAATGGTGGATGTGGGAGGAGGGGTGTAAGATGTCTCAATCCACGGGGTTGCCGTTGCGCTTGCCCGCTGAGTCTCCGCACGGGTGGCGGATGCCACACGAGTCAGGTCGGGCACGTTTGTATCAGATGCCGCAGCAATTTCCCGCAATTCGCGGCGACGTTTCTCCCGTGTGCCGGAAGCCTCTGCGTCATCACTCTCTTCCACGTCATTGTGGGAGGATGAGGGGCTTTCCGGCGGTGGGGTTTCCGCCGGGATTTCCGCGGGTTCCTCAGGGAGTTCTTCTTCAATCGGTGTGTATTGCCGATTATCAACCGGGTCCTCCGATGCGCCGGTGGACAAAGAAATTTCAAATGCGTCACCGGTCTCACCTGCGGCTGATCCGCCCCTTGTCATGGCGGCAAGAGCCTCTTCCAGCGCTTCTGCAAGCTCTGCAGCCGTGCCGTAGCGATTCTCCGGTTTTTTCTCCATGCACTTGAGGATGATTTCCATCAGCTCGGGACGAATCAACGGGTTGAGACTCAGCATGTCCGGTGGCGGATCATTAACGTGACTCAGGCAAACGTTAATATCATTTCGGTCACTGAAGGGGACTTCCCCGGATACCATGTGATAGAGGGAGCACCCAAGAGCATAGACATCCGTACGGCCGTCGAGTGGATTACTGAGAATCTGCTCCGGTGACATGTATTGAACGGTTCCGAAAACCGTCCCTGTAATGGTGCGACTTTCCTTCTCCTGCTGTGGATCCCGTGCGATGGAGAAATCAAGAAGCTTGATATGGCGATCGAGCGTTATAACGATATTGGCGGGTTTGACATCGCGGTGGAGAATTTTTCGCGAGTGCGCGTATTCGAGTGCGCGGGCGACAGCGATGCCGACCTTGCAGGCAGCCTCATCCTTGAAGATGCGGCTGAAACTGAGATCCAGCATGTCGACAAGAGAGCCGAGCTTCTGGGGGTCAGCCTTGCGATTGAGGAACCGGGATATGGGCGGGCCCTCAAGGTACTCCATGATGAGGTAAATGTTCTTGTCGTCGCTGAAGACATCGATAAGAGACACGATGTTGGGGTGATTGAGACGCGCAATGGTGAGAGCCTCGTCTTCAAGGCGCGCAGGATCCTGACCGGCATCGACGGACTCGCGAATGTTGCATGTTTTGATTGCAACGAACCGCTTAAGTTTGGGCTGCCAGCACTTGTACACAATACCCATGGCGCCCTTTCCCAGGACGGCTCTCGCCTCAAAGCCTGGCGGCATGATCACGGCCATAGGGGGTGGTAGCTTGACTCCGGTT
Source organism: Candidatus Sumerlaeia bacterium (assembly GCA_028284075.1). Lineage (GTDB taxonomy): Bacteria > Sumerlaeota > Sumerlaeia > SLMS01 > JAHLLQ01 > JAJFLJ01. The sequence continues at coordinate 4,363 of JANQSL010000046.1, forward strand.
CGTCTCGGTGGGACGTTCACATACTGATGCCGCGGAGGGTGCGTGTCACGCGCAAACCGGCAAGTGAGAGTCTCCGGCGTTTCTCGTTGACCGTTCCCGGTCCGGGCATGCGAGCCTGTAGTCGCCTGTCATCACAGGCCGTTCGCAAGCCGGTTTTCGGCTGGAAAGGCCACAGTCGTTGGGAAGGGCGCGGGACATGAGCGGCGTCGGTGG
>JANQSL010000056.1 GCA_028284075.1 Candidatus Sumerlaeia bacterium
TTGGAATCGCGCGACGTCAACATGAGGACAAGCATTCTTGAGCCGGCGGCGCGAAGTTCGCTCAGGATCTGGAAACCGTCCTTTACTGGAAGCATGACATCAAGAACGAGGAGATCGAACTCCCCGCTCATCGCCATTCGCAGTCCGTCGTCGCCTGTTCTGATCCATTCGGTGATATATCCCGCATTCTGAAATGCCGCCTTGATGGATTTCGCGATCTTGTCCTCATCTTCAACAATAAGAATCCGTGCTGTTCCCGCGGATTCCGTGTTTTCTGAGGATTTCGTCATTTCCGGCATCACTCCAGGTTTTTCCGGATCGGGACACGAGCTTGTCGCAGGGCGGAGAGTCGCGAGGCCGCTTCTGTCAGCACATTCGCACTTCACACTGCCATGAGGTGTCAATGCGACAGAAAAGCTCTTCCTGAACCCCTTTTTAGGAAGCCTGGCAGGGAAGGGCCTCTGCCGGAGACTCCACGGCCCTCGCATTCGGAATTTGCAAAGAAGTAAGATCTCAACCAGTTTTCTCTTGCAAGGGAGAACGATGCCATGTTCCAATCAAAGGTTGACTTAAGTAAGTGATATTTAAGGCCGGGGCACTTGCGAAAGCCCCGATATTTTATCAGGAGCCCCTCCATGATTGACCGCCTCCGCAGGAAGCAGCTGTTCGTTCGTTTCACCCTCACGGCCCTGACTCTGCTCGGAACACCGGTTTTCCTCACCGCCGCTCCGCCCGCCGGCTACTATGATTCAGCGGCCGGGCTGTCCGGCAACAATTTGAGGAATGCTCTTCATGACATCATCGACGATCATACCCGCTATCGCTACACAAGCTCACTAACCGACACCTGGGATATTCTTTCTGATGCGGACGAGGATCCGGGAAACTCGTCCAATGTTCTGACGATATACAAGAACACCTCCGTCGCGAAAACCAATACCGCCACGGACTGGAACAGAGAGCACACCTGGCCCAAATCATACGGTTTTCCAAACGACAACACCTGCAACTATGCCTACACGGACTGTCATCACCTGATGGCGGCGAATCCGGGCTACAATTCGTCCCGCGGCAATCGACATTACGACGTATGCGCCTCCTGCACCGAATATACGGTCACCGGCTCCACAAGCAGTAACTGGGGCGGGGGAGGGGCATGGGAAGTTTGGGACGACCGGAAGGGTGACATCGCTCGCGCCATGTTCTATATGGACGTTCGCTATGAAGGCGGAACTCACGGTGTGACCGCCTGTAGTGAACCTGACCTGATCCTGACAGACAACACGAGCCTGATTACCACGACCGGTTCCAACGCGAGCACAGCTTACATGGGAGTTCTCTCCACACTTCTGGCGTGGCATCTTGCCGACCCTGTGGATACAGAGGAAAGCCTGCGCAACGACATCGTTTATAGCTACCAGGGAAACCGGAACCCGTTTGTCGACCATCCCGAGTGGGTTTGTTCCGTGTATGGAATTACAGGATGTTCCGGCACGGTGTCTGCCAATGTGTGGATCAACGAAGTTCATTACGACAACAGCGGAAGCGATACCGGCGAAGGCGTTGAAATTGCCGGACCTGCAGGGACAAGTCTCAGTGGCTGGTCAATTTATGCATACAATGGAAACAGTGGAACTTCATACAACAACATTTCACTCAGCGGCACTCTTCCCAACACGCAGAACAGCTATGGTGTTGCGTGGTTCAGCTTTAGCGGGCTCCAGAACGGTGCTCCCGACGGAATTGCGCTTGTAGACGACAGCAGCAACGTTGTGCAGTTCCTCAGCTATGAAGGTTCCTTTCTTGCCAGCGGCGGACCCGCGGACGGCATGACATCCACGGACATTGGTGTCAGTGAAAGTGGCAGCAACCCCGTGGGTGATACACTTCAGCTCTCCGGAACGGGTACCGAATACGCCGACTTTACCTGGCAGACTCCGGATACCGGGACGACCGCCGGCATTAACAACAGCCAGTCTTTCGGAGCTGCGCCGCCACCAGCCGATCCTTGGATCAATGAAATCCACTATGACAACGTCAGCGGTGACACGGGTGAAGGCATCGAGATCGCGGGCACTGCGGGACTGGACTTAACGGGCTGGTCCATCTATGCATACAATGGCAGCAACAGTTCAACCTACAACAATATCTCTCTCAGTGGTACTCTTCCCAATACACAGAACGGCTATGGAGTTGCCTGGTTCGCTTTCAGCGGACTCCAAAACGGTGCACCCGATGCCATTGCACTTGTTGATGACAGCAGCAATGTCATTCAGTTTCTCAGTTATGAGGGCTCTTTCACCGCGAGCGGTGGACCTGCCGATGGTTTGACATCAACAGACATTGGTGTCAGCGAGAGCGGGAGCACTGCCGTGGGCGATTCACTTCAGCTTTCCGGAACCGGGACGGAGTATACTGATTTCACCTGGCAGTCGCCGAACACGGCAACAACCGGAAGTGCGAACAACAGCCAGACTCTCGGTCCTTGAAATGCATTAATTCATGAAAAGCGCGACAAGAAAGCCCGGCGGTCATAATCCCGCCGGGCCTTCAGCATGATCATCTTGAATGGGTGAGTACAGAGATTGACGTCGCATTACGGGTGATCACGAGGTGACTTTTCGAACTCTCCATGCTTCCGGCGGGAGGCTCCGGGTTCCGGGAAAGGCGGTTAGTGAGGAAGTGGCTGAAAGGTTTACCAATACAAACCCGTGACTTTGTGTGGTGGCGAGGAGCGCTCCACCGGTCAAAAGGTTCCTCAGCAACATCATTTGTTCGACAGCCTGTCGAAGAGTGCTTCGGAACTTGAGATGCAGAACCTCTCCACTTCTCATTTTCAGTTCAAGATATCCTTCATTGATATCTCCGGGCTTGAGCTTCTCGCGTTCTCCCGCCAGCCGGTCAGCGTCGGTGATTGCAGTCGCGAACTGTTCCGGCGTGATGACTTCCATGGATTCAACATTCTTCGGTCCAACTCGCTCCGGAGGGGAACAATCGCGGAAGATAATGAAGTCGATGTCTTGAGTCGCCGTGATCGTAACGGATTCCGGAGTGGCCAGAATGAAGCTGGGAGACTCGAAAAATTTTGCAAATCGGATATTTTTCAACAGGTCTGTTGCCGCCTGAACATTGGGTTGTTCGACGGTGAAGTGTTTGCCGTTGGCGAGATGGACGAGCGCCTTCATAGCGACCTTTTACTCCCTGGGAGATGCGCCGGAATTGAAAATCGAGGCATCTCCACACAATGGATTGACTTGCCCCAGTGTTGGTCTATTCGAATTGTGGGCAAGGTTTCTCAACTCTCTTCGGAGATTTTGTTATGAACGGAATGTACAGAGTCAGGTCTTTCGTCAGCGCGATATTGATGTCTGTCCTTCTGGCAGGAGTATCTCACGCTGAGGATACAGAGTTTACACAACAGCTGGAACTCGACGTGTGGGGCTATATCGGCGACAATCCTGAACATGCTCTTATGGCTGGCGCCTTCAAGCGCCTGGAAATTGATGCCATCCTTCAGGACTACGTTACCGGCGCGGTTATTGTGGCTCCGCTGGATTCCGCAGTAAACAGGGTCGATCCTGAAATTGCGGACAGGGTTCGCAGCGATGCGGTGGCAGCGACCACGCTGGCGGCACATCACATTCCACGGGTCCGTGTGAAGCCCGAGGATATGCTTGGAGTTCTCAACAAAGTGGTGGTGCCAACATACTCTGACGAGGAAATGGTGTTTCGCAGAGAAGGAGACAGCATTACGGTCAATGGCATTCCTGTCGTGGAAGCCGTTGAGGTGTCTAACGGCTGGATCTACCGCATCGACAATGTGATGTTGCCCAGAAGTCTGGTTTCAAGGGAGAAGGTCACTCCAAAGACAATCATGGAGACCGCTCTGGCGGATCCGGAGCTCTCGCGTTTTTGTGAAGGTATTCGCAAAGCGGGACTGGAAAAAGCGCTGACGGAGCCGGACCGGAACCTTACGGTGTTTGCACCCACAAACGCAGCATTGGAAAAAGTGCCCGCCGAGCTCGGCGTGGCTATACGCGACAATCCCGCTTATTTCCGCCGGGTCGCCCTGAATCATATCCTCGGTACAAAGCAGATGACGGGAACGTTACGCCGTCAGCAAAGCGTCACGTCTCTTTCCTTCGATCTGATACCTGTTCGAGCAGGCTCGTATTCACACGTTCAGGTCGGTCTTGCCAACGTCACGGATGCCAATATCGAGGCAACCAACGGCGTTATTCACAAAGTCGACAATTTGTTGATTCCACCTGCTGTTGTAAACGCTCTCGCCAGAGCGGGAACCAAAGAGGACTCATCGCCCTCGTCTGAGTAAGAGGCTCAGTTGGTTGATCGGATCATCTGGTAAACCAGTGAGCCCTGTAGCAGCACATTCTTGTAGACGGCTCCACCGCATTCGAATCGCGTGGAACCGTTTTCAACGAATTGCCTGGCGGAATCGGCAAGATCAAAGACCATGGCTCCTTCCGGAGGCTCCACCTTAACAAGCTCCGAGCCTTGATACAAAAAGTACTCGCAATCCGCATAGTAGTAAATTGTATCTCCGACTCCGACAGGAGTTGTGCTCTCCGGGATTGGAGGAAGTTTTTGTTCAGGAGTGGAAGGAAATCCCTGGTTTCCCGGCAATGTGGAACGCATTGCTTCGTCCTGACTCATTCCGCGGGAGCCACTGATTCTGAGATGGCCTTCCTGCAGCTCCGAGCGATAACTCCTGGGCTTTCCCTCGTTTGCCGCCACTTTGTCATGCCGGTAGTGCTGATTCATGTTTTCGCGCGCACGCTCCCGTGAGGCTCGGCGTTTGGCTTTGCTTCGCATATGGTCGTATTCGTGACCGTACGGGCTGCTGTAACTGCTGATGGAACCGTAGTTATTCGTAAAACGCGCTTCGCTCCAGCCGTCATCGATCCTCGCTTCTCGAAAGACCGGACCTCCGTAGCCAATGGAACCGTAGTCGTTGGCAGGCGCAGCGACCGCCAGAGCCGGCAATAGTGCGAGGATTGCTGCTTTCTCACGAAAGCTTCGTTTAGTCATTCGATCTCTCCCTGCCAGCTACGATTGGAACCAGATCCACTTGCTCCGCGGAAGCGGGCGGTGAAAACCGAAAATGTTCTGTGGGATAGGATTGAGGAAAATCCACGCTTATAACTTCGAGGCGATACTGAGGTTCGCCCGGAAGTGATTTGTAGTCGATAACGAGTTTTTGCGGCAGCATCGTTCCATCAGTCCTGATCCAGAATTGAAAATCCACACCTTCGTTTGAAAACGCAAGGTGGTGGCAATCATGTCCGCCGGTTGCATGTCTGCCAACGTATCTTCCGTCATCCGCATTGTTTAGAATTCGTGCCGCCAGATCGTTGGAGGCCATATCAGCGGCTGGAAGGTGTACGCCCAGAATTTCCTCGGCGTGCTCAAGCATGCCGTCGATATCCGATTCGATTTCGATGCTTCCCCAGACCTTCCTGTCCGGCAGAAGGATGAATGTGGTTGCTCCGTCATACCAGGCCTCCGTGTTTCTGAGGTCTCCGGTGGCTTTCACGCGAATTTGATTCGGACGCTCGACTTCGACTGTTCGATGATGCTCGTATTGGATTTTCTGTCCGTTTTCATCAAGAACGTCGATCGTGTCACGAAGGGTAAAGCGAACTCTCTCATGAGCCGCCAGCCACTCAGACGCTTGCCTGATGATGTCTTCCGCCTCCCTTTCGACATCGGCCTCGACGGGTGTCATGATTCCAACTCCAATTGCGAGTAATGACGCTGCTGCAATGCGGGATCTTGCCATTTGGGTTCTCCTCAATTCGGGTTCCTCAGGTTTTGTCCGGAGATTCAAGCCCGGACTTCGTTGCGGAACCCGGGACAAGGTGGAGTTGAATGTAGTTGTAAATCAAACGTGACTTCTGATCGTTTCCGTATGTTCCAACACGAATCTCCAGACGTGTTGTGGATGGTGTCAGCGCTTCAAGGCGAACGATAACGCTCTCGCTGTCACTGGTCCATGCTGATACCCGGCCTCCCAGCGAGTCATAGTTGCCGAGCGGAGTGCTGAAGTGCATTTGAGCGAAAGCTTCTCTTGTGGCGGTGAAGGCCTCTGCAACCGTGGCCTCTTCCGTTGCAACAAAGTCACCATCTGAAAACCAGCCTCTAACTCCTGAAGTCACGGAGCCGACGCCACGTTTTCCGGTTTCCGCCGCATCTCCCGCCGCATCCACCACACCTTCACCGGCCTTGTAGGCCCCGTAACCCCCAAGCCCAAGCGCTGTGGCGCCAACCACGAAGCCACCAACAATTAATCCGCAGCCGGTAAGACACAGACAGGTGAACATCATCGTTGCATGACGGCCAATTCGTATCGCTGAAGAGAGAAGCTTGCCGCGCATAAGGCCGGTGTGATCCTTTATACTCATCATGCCGGATGTGTCGGGTGGCAGGGCTGGCTGGCAGCTGCCATCAGTAACCGCCATCCGCTTGGCGTTCCCGTTCCAAACGCTCTCGCATGCGGCGGGCCCAAAGTTGATAGGCGTCCTTGACATCTCCCCATTGCTTCAGAGACCCACGGAGAGCTTTTGTGCCGGATCGCTCGTCTACACCCGCAAGCAGGCGTTCTCCGGTGACTGAATCCAGAAGCTCGGCCTCCGCCCTTGCTTTCCCGACGGCCGTTGATGTGTCCGCTGCAAGCTGAATGCCACTGGTGAGCAGTCTGGTCTGAGGAATCAGAGCCGTTGCGGCATCCAATACGACCTTTGATCCGCGCGCTTCAGTGATAGCCGCCCGCAGCCTGAGAACCCCGGGGCCTGCTTCCCGCACGATGACATAGTCCTGGCTCAGCTCCTGAACGATGGCATCGTGAAAGCAGGCGGCGAGGGAGAGAGTTTCCTCCTTGTCAAGCTTCTCAAGTGCCGAATCCTCGGCAACAATGATCAGGATGGAATCGACAAGAACTTTGTCATAAGCCGTAAAATCCACTTCCGGATTAACGTAAACGAGCTGGGCTTCGCCACTGCCACTTTCCTCAAAGATCGAATAGTCTTCGAAGAAGCCGGAAGTCTCAACAGACCGACCCTGACGTGTCGTGCTGCAGCCGCACAAAGCGATAGCGGAAAAAAAGGGAAAAACGACACGAAACAAAGCCAATAAATGGGTCTTGTCGGATGGGACCATGTCGTTTGGTTTCCTGACTGCATTGCTCTTGAGACAAATTTGCCGGAAATCAGCGGATCCCGCGCACATTCGGCAACGGCTTCACCGAATTGTCGTGGCGGAGTTTTTTGTTACAGCAACGCATCTTCAGCACTTGCCCCACAATTGCATTGAAGCATGATTGTATCAATATAAGTAGTCTCCATGATGAGAATGTCAAACAGAACCGGGATTGTGAAACTGGACGGCCTTGCCGGCCGGGCGGCGCAGAGGCTTGGCACCGTCGGGGATCGCTACTGGATCATGCTAATCCTCCTTTTCACGGTGATTCTTGCGGCGCCGTTTCTGAGTGGACTTGGCTTTAATTTCCTGCTGCTGTTCGCCCTGATTTCGACCGTTTCGAGCCTGGTGAGCGGAGACAGGAATCTGCATTTGATCCTGCGTGCTCTCTCCACCCCGCTGCTTCTGTTTTTTGTTCTGGCGTTTATTGCGCCGACGAAGACCGTCAGGCTGATGGAGACGGTTCCCCGGCTTGAGGTTTTCCTCTGGACCCTTGGGATTCTTTTGATTCTCGGCTGCGGGCTACTCATTCTCATCGCTCTTTTGCACGTTCGTGAGATTACGCCTGCAGACATTGCAGGGGTGGCGAGCCTCTACCTGTTGATCGGATTTCTCTGGGCTCACTTTTACAGTATCCTGGAATACAGTGTGCCAGGGTCGTTTTCCATGCCCGACACGGCTGACCCTTTTGCAGGAGCCTGGACCGAGCGGGACTATAATGACAAACGGCTGCTATACTATAGTTTCATCACCCTCCTTACAGTCGGATACGGTGATATTATTCCTCAAAACTCACTGGCATCCTCCCTCGCCGTCCTCGAAGCAGTGGTGGGTCAGTTGTTTATCGTGATCGTGGTGGCCACGATTCTCTCCAAGCGGCGGAAGCACAGTTTTGCGTGATCTTGCGATTATCGACCCTTGCGGAGTTTTGCCAGATGCATGAAATTCTTGTTAACGACAGACGGGTTCTCATTATCAGCATCATGGTGCTCGGACTCGGCGTCTGGCTCACCGGCAGAATTCCAACGCTCAGGAAATTCAATGTTCCGGCAGCTGTGACCGGCGGTTTGATTTGCAGCGTGGCCATGGCGCTTGTGCGATGGCTGCTCCAGGTCGAAATTGTTTTTTCAGCGGATCTTCGAAACCTGCTCCTTCTTGTCTTCTTCAGCACGATCGGCCTTTCCGCAAAGGCGAAACTCCTTCTCAATGGCGGAAAAACACTCGTTGTTCTTCTCGTTCTTGCTGTCATCTTTCTTTTTGTACAAAACGCCTGTGGTGTATTTGTTGCCGGACTCTTTGGAGTTCACCCGGCTTTCGGTCTGATGGGAGGCAGCGTTTCCTTCGCGGGCGGACACGGGACTGCAATCAGTTATGGAGATGCTTTCGCCACGAGATTTGACTTGAAAGGAACGATGGAGGTCGGAATCGCCTGTGCAACAATGGGTCTTGTGGCAGGCGGAATTGTCGGGGGGCCTCTTTCCGAGAGACTGATAAGGATACATCGTCTTGCCGGAGATCGCGGTGCCGTTTCCTATTCTCCGGGAGCGGAGGACAGCGGGAAAAGCGTTCCCGTTACCATGGATGGTATGATCCTTGCCATCTTTCTGATCACTTTGTGTCTTGGAATCGGCGAGATTTTCGGCTTCTGGCTGAAGAAGTTTGGCATGACGGTTCCGTCTTTTCTACCGGCCCTCTTCGCGGGAATTCTGATTACCAATGGCATCGATCTCCTCAGGCTTCCCGTGTCCGATTCACAGGTTAATTCCGTGAGCCTTGTCAGTGACGTCAGTCTTCAGATCTTTCTCTCCATCAGTCTGATGAGCATGCAGCTATGGACAATCGCCAATTCCCTTCTGCCATTGACAGTTCTGATGCTTCTTCAAACATTCGCGATTACTTTCTTTGCGGCGAGATTGATCTTTCGCATCATGGGGAAGGACTATGACGCGGCAGTCATTAGTGCCGGATTCGTAGGTCTCGGTCTGGGAGCAACGCCCGTAGCCATCGCCAACATGAATGCGCTGACCAAGAAATATGGTGCTTCGCCCAAGGCTTTTCTGGTCGTCCCGCTTGTGGGCGCCTTTTTCATCGACATAGTCAACAACGGCATTGTTATCCCGGTCTTTCTTGGGCTGCCGTTCTTTAAGTAGCCAGGGGATACGTGAACGTGTTCAAACAATTCAAATTCTTGAGGAGAACACCACATGCCCAACATTACTGAGGGACTCACAAGTCAGCAGAAACAGGTTCTCCGATTTCTGGCGGAAGCCCGAACCGTTCAGGCGGGCGATATTCTGTTCCAGGAAGGTCAGCCTGCCCAGGGTTGCTTTCAGGTTCTGGCGGGTGAGGTGGAAATCCTTGCAAAGGATAGTGACGACAAACCCTTTGTTGCAATAACTGCAGGTGATGGAGATCTGTTCGGTCTCGGAGGAGCCCTCGATACGGCGATGCTTCGTCCGGTAACGGCGCGAGCCACGCGGATGACCTCTCTGCTGGAACTGCCCGTGAATCCCGTCAAAGTGTTTCGCGAATCCTTTGGACCGGCTCCCGCTTCACTTCTCCTTCACAATGTCGTGAAGGCTGTTTGTGAAACATTTTACCGGATGGTCGATTCATCGGTCAGGCTGCCGACGTTTCGGCAGAAGTCTTTTCCATCCGCAGCAGCATTTCAGGGTGAGTGGCTTGGAAAAATCGAAGCTGCCGTTCCGAAGGGTATCCTGCGCTCACTGTTTGGAGAGAGGACATGGGAAGCTGGCAAAGCAATCCTGCCACAGGGAACAATCAGCGATCATTTTTATTACATGGATGAGGGAACCGTTGAATGCATCAGAGTTATCAAGGGGATTCGCACCTCGATGGCAACTCTGAAAGCGCCCTCAACGTTCGGTCATCTCAGTTTCTTTTCCAATGCTCCCCAGCCTTTTGGAACGGTTGCTGTTACACCGGTCAAGGCACGGGGATGTTCGCGCCGGGATTTCGAATCCTTTCTTCGACAAAAGCCTGAGGCCGCCATTGAGCTTCTGGATGCGCTGGTCAATCTGCTTCTTTCCCGTATGGCCGGAGAAGAGAAACGTCTTTCGTCAATAGTAGCGAAAGAAGAATAGGAGGAGGACGGGTTGGATTTGTCTGTGAAAGGCGGACTGGAACCATCGCGGCAAACGGGAGTTGACTCTGCCAGTTCCATTCCGCTTATATCATTGGCAAATCTGTAACGCCGCAGAAACGGAACCATTGTCTTTATTCCTGTTCCGTGGAATTCAACTCGCGGAGTTTATCAAAATGCTGAAGCTGCCGTGCGTTTCGAGAGGATGTAGACCGGTGGGCGGGTTCACCTTGGTGGAACTACTGGTTGTCGTTGGAATTATCGGTATTCTTGCAGCCATTGCCGCTCCAAATTATCAGTCAGCCGTCGTGCGCTCGAAAGTGGCGCGTTTTCATGCAGACGGAAGAGCGGTCGAGTATGCAGTGGAATCATACAATGCGGAGTTTGGCTCTTATCCCGCTCCCGATCTTTATCCGGTCAACAGCGATTGCGACAACTGGGAAAACCACCCTTCGGATCCTTACAGAGGCTATCTGACGCGCCGGCTCACCACCCCAACCACATATCTGTCAAAACTTCCTGTCGACGTTTTTCAGAACCAGACAGATGAAGGGAGCTGTTTCCCCGAACGCAAACGCCCACCCCTGTTTTCCAATGATCGCTTTAATCGCGACGTCTGGGGTACCGGGAGTCTCCGCGGAAACTACACAAGCTGGAGCTGGGAAGCCCTGAAGCTTATAAATGTGTCTTTCGAACAGGGCGATAACCCGGCAGTCTGGATGGTGTTCAGTCCCGGCCCTGATCTTGACAGAGACACCGACATGACGGAGCCCGTTCATTACGATCCGACGAACGGGACTGTTTCGAGTGGTGATATCTATCGATACGGCCCGGGACTTGGTATCCCCGAGGACCGCTAGGCACAGGAGCCTTTTTCATGAAACAACTCAGGACGCATGTGATGCTGCTTTCCGTCGGCGGTATTCTCAACATCGCTCTCGGTCTTGCCATCCTCATCCTTCCACAGTTTCTCGGTCGGCAAACGCTGGCGGGTACAATTGAAACTCTCATGGCGGTGTTTTTGATTTCGACCGGGATCATTCAGGCCATTCATTTCGCGGCGGGTGGTGACAAGGATCTTCGAAGTTTCGAAATCGTTCATTCGATGGTGACACTGCTGGCCGGTATTACGATTCTTGTCGCGGCTCCGGACGGCAATCTGACCTGTACAACGATCGTTGCAACTTACTTTGGAATCAGCGCGGCTTTGCTTTTCGGAGCGGCGGTTCGCGTTCGAGGCAAATACTACTTTCCTCATATTCTGGCCCATGGACTGTTAGCCGTGGTTCTTTCCGTTATGATCTGGGTCGTTGCCAGCGGCTTTTCCGGCCGGATGATCGCTTCACTTATTGCCGTGCATTTTGTGGCTCGCGGAATTGTGAATTTTATGTGCGCCGAACGCGCTTTGATCGAGGCGGCCGAGGTTGCAACGGCTTCCGGTGCCGCAGCCGCTCCTGCCACGAGTGGGGCTGAGCCGGCAACAGGCTAGAAATACCGGAGTCGATTCCGGTGAATTTGAGCAGGTTTTGGAATAAGGGATCTGTGCGCATGTTTCAAATGGGCGGTTTGAGAATGTCCTGGTTCAGTCAGCGGGTTCAGTTGGTGTCACTCCTGTACCTGGCGGTGGTATTGGTTGGATGTGGCGAATCCGAGCCTTCCGAAGAGACCGGTCCGCGTCCGGTCAAACTGCTGCAAGTTCAGCCGGTCGCGATGATGGTTGACAGAGAGTTTCCCGGCCGGGCGAAAGCTGTTCAGTCAGTTGACCTTTCCTTCAAGGTTTCCGGTCAGGTTACCAAACTGCTTTCGGAGGGAGTACGTGCCGCCGAAGGAGAGCTTCTCGCTGCCATTGATCCAAGAGACTATCAAACAAGAGTTGAAGGAATTGAAGCGAATCTGGCTCAGGCCCAGGCCCAACTGACAGCCCTCAGGACCGGGGCTCGTCCTGAAGACGTGTCCCGTCTTAAATCCGCCGTCCGCGCCCGCGACGCGGAGTTCAACGAGGTTAGTGTTCGGAGACAGCGGAACAAACAACTCCTGGACGACGGAGTTGTTTCCCAGCAGGAGTACGATCAGGTGCAGGCAGAGTACGATGTTGCCGAATCCAATCTTTTGTCGGCAAAAGAAGACCTGGAGATCGGACTGAAGGGTGCCCGGGAGGAGGATATTCAGGCTCAGGAAGCGCTCATTCAGGGACTGGCGGCTCAACTCCGCGAAGCGAGCGACGCACTGGATGACACACAGCTTCATGCCCCATTCGACGGAGAGGTGGCTGTGACCTATCCCGATAGTTTTGAGGAGGTGCAGGCGAACCAGCCCATCCTGAAGTTTCAGGACGTGTCACAGATCAAGATCGACATCGATATCTCGGAACGGGACATGGCCACGGGAGCCTCGAGAGGAGCTTCAATTGAAGAGGTTGCGAAAGCCGTCAATGCGGTTGCGATTTTCACAGCCCTGCCGGGTCGTGAGTTCGCGGTTCAGGTAAAGTCGTTTGAGACAGAAGCGGATCCTCTCACTCAGACGTTCACCATCACACTTGTTATGAACCAACCGGAGGGAGACCCGATTCGCCCCGGAATGAACGCCACCGTCAAGTCTCGAGCCAATCCGGCGGGACCCGACAATGAGGGGATATACATTCCTTCCGCCGCCATCTTCGCGGACTCTGATGGAACAAAGCTGGTCTGGATTGTTGAGGATGGAAAGGTGATGAAGCGGGCAATCGCCGGTGATGAAATTCTGGGGGGAAGCATGCACGTCACGGACGGGTTGCAGGCAAACGAGGTGATTGCCGTGTCGGCCGTTCAGACACTGGTAGAGGGCCAGAGGGTCCGTAAAATGACGGATCTGAAGGAACTCTGATGGTTAACATTGCCGAGTTCTGCATTCGGCACAAACTCAGCACGCTGGTGCTTACGGCCGTGCTCGTCGTGGGCGGTCTGGTTGCCTATCAGGGCATGGGACGTCTGGAGGATCCCGAGTTCACGATCAAGGATGCTCTTGTCATCACGTCCTATCCGGGTGCCACCGCGGAGGAAGTGGAACGAGAGGTCACGGACATTGTCGAGAAGGCTGTTCAGAAGCTCAGTCAGCTGGATGAGATTGAGTCGCGTTCCCAGCCGGGTCTGTCGACCATCACGGTCACTATCAAGGATAAATACGACAAGACGACACTCCCTCAAGTCTGGGATGAGCTGAGGCGAAAAGTCAGCGATGCGGAAGGTGATTTGCCCCCGGGAGCCGGCATGCCTTCCGTTATCGACGATTTTGGTGATGTTTTTGGGATTTTCTTTGCCGTTACGGGGGACGGGTACACTGTCAAGGAACTGGAGGACTACGCCGAGTTTTTGCAGCGTGAGTTGCTACTTGTTCAGGACGTTGCAAAAATCGATATCTTTGGAGCTCAACCGGAAGCCGTTTATATAGAACTTTTCCGCGAAAAGCTCAGCCAGTTCGGCCTTACGAAGGAGGACATTTACAAGGCGCTTTCTGACAAGAATCTCGTTGCCAATTCCGGCCGCTACAAAGTTGGCCGTGAATATATCGGACTTCGCCCAACCGGAGAATTCACTTCGGTTGAAGAGTTCGGTGAGCTTCTGATCACCGCCTACGGGGCGGAGGACGATGACCTTCGTCTCGTTTACCTGAAGGATGTCGCGCGGATTGCCAGGGAGTACGTCACTCCGCCGCAAACCATGCTTCGCATGGATGGGAAGCCTGCTGTCGGAATTGCAATTTCCACGGTCTCCGGCGGTAATGTCGTGGTGATGGGTGATGCCCTCCAGAAACGTCTTCAGGAACTGGAGACCATGCGTCCGGTCGGTATCGAGTTTCATCGGATTTCCATTCAGTCCGAGGCGGTTACCGCAGCCATAAGTGGATTCGTTATCAGCCTTCTCGAAGCGGTTGTGATCGTTATTATCGTTCTCATGCTTTTTATGGGCCTGCGGTCCGGCATCCTGATTGGTGCCATCCTCTTTATCACGATCCTTGGCTCCTTCATTTTCATGAGTATGCAAGGGATTATGCTCGAGCGTATTTCCCTCGGTGCTTTGATCATTGCTCTGGGAATGCTGGTGGATAACGCCATTGTCGTAACCGATGGCATTCTGGTGCGGATCCAGAAGGGAGAGGAGCGTGTCAAGGCCGCCGCAGCCGTGGTTTCCCAAAACCAGATACCGCTGTTGGGCGCCACTGTCGTCGCTGTCACCGCATTCGCCGCAATCGGGACTTCTCAGGACAGCACCGGCGAGTATTGTCGTTCATTGTTTCAGGTTATCATGATTTCCCTGCTGTTTAGCTGGGTGACGGCTGTCACCGTCACTCCCGTTCTTTGCGTCATGTTTCTTCGAGCGGATCCCGGCACCTCTCAGGAGGATCCTTACAACAAAGGGTTCTACGCAAAGTATAGAAGGTTTCTTGCCAAATGTCTGAAAATGAGATGGCCGGTATGCGTGTTGATGGTTGGCCTGCTTGTGGTTTCTCTTTTCGGTTTCAAGCAGGTGAAACAGAGTTTTTTCCCGAATTCCACGCGCCCCCAGTTCATGATTGATTTCTGGATGCCCGAAGGGACTCACATCGAAGAAACGGCGGCGGAGGCGGCGACGGTGGAAGAGTATCTTCTTGGTGTCGAGGGCGTTGCGGGCAT
Organism: Candidatus Sumerlaeia bacterium; assembly: GCA_028284075.1. GTDB lineage: Bacteria > Sumerlaeota > Sumerlaeia > SLMS01 > JAHLLQ01 > JAJFLJ01. The sequence goes on from JANQSL010000056.1 coordinate 14,967, forward strand.
CACCACCGGTATCAACAAGGGACTTCCACGGTTTCTTCTGACTTACTCGCCGGAAAAGACAAATCCGGCCTATGCTTTTTTTCTCGTCTCCGTGGATGACTACAAGCAGATCGATTCTCTGATGCAGGAGATTCAGACCGCACTGGAGACGGATTATCCTCACACGATTCCACAGGCATACAAGTTCATGCTGGGACCGGGGGATGCTCAAAAGATTCAAATTCGCTTCATGGGGCCTGAAATCAGTGTCATCCGAGACCTTTCGGAACAGGCGACGGATATCATGCACGCGGACGGCGGTATGATCGGCATCACGACGGACGCCCGGACCATGATCAAGGATTACCGCCCGATCGTTTCCGAGGCCCAGGCACGTCGGAACGGTATCGACAGACCTGACATCGCGAAGGTCCTTCGAGAGTCCTGGGATGGAAGGCCTGTCGCTACATATCGTGAAGGCAACGAGCTTCTTTCGATCATTTCACGCGTTCCGGAATCGGAGCGCGGAGATCTGCAGGATCTCGAGAACATGCAGATCCACAGCCCCGCTGCGGGAAAGATGATTCCCCTTCGTCAAATCGTTGCCGGCTTTGAAACGGAATTTGTTGATTCGATCATTATGCGCAAAGATCGCACGCGGATGATTACGGCAAAGTGCAATCCACGCACAGGGCTTGCTTCCGAGGCTCTACAGCGCATTCTCCCGCAGCTGCAGCAGATTGAAATTCCCGCCGGTTACAGAATGGAACTGGGAGGAGAGTATGAAGATTCATCCAGGGCGAAGGCAGCTCTCTTTGGCAAGGTCCCGCTCTTCCTTTTGATGATGGTGTTGATTGTCATTTTACTCTTCGATTCTCTCAGGAAACCACTCGTCATCTGGCTAACCGTTCCCCTGGCGGTTATTGGTGTGACTGTGGGTCTTCTCGGGACAAACCAGCCTTTCGGGTTTATGGCACTGCTCGGATTCATGAGCCTGACAGGCATGCTGATCAAGAATGCGATCGTCCTGGTGGACGAAATCGGTATTCAAACGAACGGGGGACTGTCGGAATGGGATGCTGTTCTGACCGCAGGCGTGAGTCGCATGCGCCCCGTTCTCATGGCTGCTGCAACCACGGTTCTTGGGATGATTCCCCTGATTTTCGATGCATTCTTCGTCTCGATGGCAGTGACGATTATGGCAGGACTGACGTTCGCATCAATTCTGACACTGGTTGTGGTACCTGTTCTCTACGTGATAATTTTCAAGATTCCCTCACCCCCTGATATGACGGCAGCCCCGGAGCCTGAGACTGCATTGAGCGGTGAATCGCTCAAACCGCCGGCTTCAGAAGAAGCGGATGAGTCCGCGAATTAAGTCCACACAACCGCCACTGGTAGCAGGAACCATGATTGATTCGCCCAGGACACTTGTTGTTCCCCTGTGTTTTTTCTGTGCACTACTCTTGGTGACAGGTTGTACAGGGCCTCGACTGATGAAGACGCCAAACCTCATTCGAGACGCGAAGAATGATCCCTTTGCGCAAGTACCAGAGCCGCTCAGGACCAGTGAAATCAGCGTTCTCTTTGCAACGGACCGGTTTCCGGAGCAGAAGAGTTCTAACTCCTCCGTTTCTTTTGGAGCGGACAGGTCTTCTCATTTGCACGTGGGTCGTTGCATTTTGACTGTTGGCGACGACCTCTCCTGGGAGGAACTCGTCGACGCCAGTGTAAGTGGCAGGCGGAGCCGGAAGCACCGCTTAAGTATTGGAGAACCGGATGTTGTTCTTCGGTACCCTGGAACATTTTGGCGGTCAGCGCGAATCGATGATCCATCACGGGACTATGAGCACTTTCTCCAACGCAGAGTTTCAACACGGGAGGAAGTGCATCGTTTGATCGACGAATGGCTTGATGTGACACAGGACAAGGAGGCGTTCATTTTTGTCCACGGCTATAACAACGATTTCAACGATGCGGTTCGGACGATCGGCAGTCTTTGGCATTTTCTAGGCCGCAAAGGTGTTCCAATTGCTTACACCTGGCCTGCGGGAGCAGGAGGGCTCACAGGGTATACCACGGATCGAGAGTCCGGGGAGTTTACGATCTTTCATCTCAAGATGTTCCTCGAAGATCTCGCGGCCCACCCTGATCTGGAGTGGATTCATATCCTGAGCCACAGCCGCGGGACGGATGTGACGGAGACCGCGTTGCGGGAGCTGGCCATCGCGGAGCGCGCCAAAGGCGTGGACCCCCGCCAGTCTCTCAAGATCCGAAATCTCATCCTTGCATCTCCGGACATCGATATGGAGGTCGCGTCTCAGAGGATCAGCAGCGAGCGCCTGCCGAAAGCTGTCCAGCGAACAACAATCTATCTCTCTCGAGCGGATCGCGCTCTCAAGTTGTCATCGTGGCTACAGGGCAGTTGGTCCCGCCTGGGCCTCATGAACGTAGACACTTTTACGCCGGCTCAACTTCAGGCTCTGGCTTTTTTTCCCACCGTGGAGTTGATTGATACCGATATCGAAACGGACCTTATCGGTCATGGCTACTTTTACAGCAACCCTTCCGTGAGTTCCGACGTCATTCTCATCCTTCGCGATGATCTTGGCCCCGGCGCGGAGAACGGAAGGCCACTTAAGCCTCTCGGAACAGGCCTTTGGCGCATTGAGGAAGGTTATCCAGGGGGGAAAGCCTCGCTGTTTGATCTGATTCGTTGAAACGTAATTGGAACTCTTCCCGGTCTGCCGAGAGTCATTCAAGGACGTTTCCCGATGCTTTGTTCATTGCTTCCGTCATATTCACCGATTTGACTTAATCAAAAGGTTCGCTGATACTATAGATCTTCTTCCAGAGAACACAGTACTTATCGTCATTTAGCGTGAACAACGTCTCAGGCACCGCTGCGTTTTTTTTCCTGAGGTCGAGTTCGAAAGCCGTCAAGCGGCCGGATAACATCTTGTTCACCGAACCGGAGGATTTGCTCAGGAGGATTTCTTCGAAAGAACGCGATGCGCTCCGGATACTCTTGCACCGCATCGGCCATGGCAGCTCCGGAATCCATAAACCAGCGGTTGTAGTGGTCTTCCGTGACCGGAAACGCGTCAGAGTGTTTCTACGCAAGGTGCCATCAGGGTAGGATAGCATACACATGCCGCTCCGGCCAGTTGTATGCGCTTTTTCATTCATGAATCTCCACTGGTTCCGGAGCCTTGCCTGGCTTTCCCGGTGCGCGTGATTCAACCACCTGCGACAAGTTTGACTCCAGCCGCAAGCAGTCCTCCAATCAAGGGTCCGGCTACAGGTATCCATGCGTATCCCCAATCACTTCCACCCTTGCCCGGAACCGGCAAGACCGCGTGGGCAATGCGAGGGCCAAGGTCGCGTGCCGGATTGATTGCGTACCCTGTGGGTCCTCCCAGGCCGAGACCGATCACAAAAACCAGCAAGCCGACCGGTATGGCGCCGACACTTCCAAGCCCAACAACTCCTACAGTACCCTCCAGACTTTCAAATGACCCGGATGTAAAGTAAAGGCAAACAAGAACAAGTACGAATGTCCCTGTTGCTTCAGTCAGAAGGTTCCAGCCGGGCGACCGAATCGCTGGGGCTGTTGCGAACGTCGCCAGTTTTCCTGCGGAATCGTTGGTAGCCTGGTAATGTTTGTAGTAGGAAAGAAAAGCCAGTGTTGTCCCCGTAAAGGCCCCGGCAAGTTGTGAAACAATGTAGAGTGGAACCATGTGCCAATCGAAGACCCCTGCGGCCGCCAGTCCGATGGTAACTGCAGGATTCAGGTGTGCTCCGCTGTATTGGCCCACGCACGCCACGGCCGCAAAGACGGCAAATCCCCATCCCGCCGTGATGACAATCCAGCCGCTGCCGTGGCCCTTTGTCTCTTTCAGCACCACATTCGCGACAACACCGTTGCCAAGAAGGAGCAGAATGGCAGTGCCGATGAACTCAGCGACATAAACATTCATGATGATTTCCCTATGGCTTATAGAGATATGAAGAAGCGATTGCCGTGAATTCCCGCACTTCGCTCTTAATCCATCCGGAGTCACGGCCGAGTTCACTAGCCATGATTTCACCAACTCGAGGAGCGGCTTCAATCGCTGCCGCGGCATCAAAGAGAAGGGAACGAGTCCGCCGTGCCAGCATATCGTCCACTGTTCTTGCCATCTCCCGCCTGCAGGCCCACTGCACTTCCGTGCCTGTCAAAGACAGGCACGGATGAACCGGCTGGCTCATTGTTTTGTCTGCTTCCGCCAGGAGCTCGATCTCCGTTGCATCGGAACCGTAGAAGGCAAACTTTCCGAATCGTCCCGCGTTACGATGGTAACCATGAATCGGAAGACGTTTAGTCACACATTCACTCGGTTCGAGATCGGCCAGAGTAACAGCTTGATCCACAACATCCTCTGCCATTTTCCGATATGTTGTCCATTTTCCGCCGGCGACAGTCATCAGTCCGGAGGCGGGATCGATAAGAATCGTATGGTCCCGTGACAGTGCCGCTGTATTCTCACCGTCGCCCAACTTTACAAGAGGACGGATGCCTGCAAAAACGCTGCGGACATCTCGTGCTCCTGCGGGTCGCGCAAGATATCGGTTCGCCGTTTCGAGAATAAACTCCACCTCTTCCTGCAGGGGACGTGGTTCGAGCTCCACTTCGTCCACGGGAGTGTCTGTTGTTCCAACCACCGTGACGTCATGCCACGGAATCGCGAACATTACGCGGCCGTCGTCTGTATGCGGAACCATGATTGCCGAGTCACCCGACAGGAACGAACGATCCAGCACAATATGCACACCCTGGCTGGGTGCAATCATCGGCGAAGCGTCCGGCTTGTCCAGCCTGCGAACATCGTCAGCAAAGGGGCCCGTCGCGTTGACAACCACTTTGCCGGGAATACTTATCTCATGGCCCGACTCGAAGTCCTTCGCAACCACTCCTTCCACCAACCCGGCATCGTCTTTCAGGAGTTCTGTGACCGTCGCGTAATTCAAGAGTGTCCCCCCCTGTTCGAAGGCGGTTGTCGCCAGGTTAATAGCGAGGCGTGCATCGTCAAACTGTCCATCGAAGTAGCGGGTGCCACCAAGAAGACCATCTGTTTTGATGGATGGAATTTCCTCAACCACACTGTCCCTCGAAACAATGGTCGACTTGCCGAATCCGTAGCGTCCTGCCAGCAGATCGTAAACCTTCAATCCGATACCATAGAACGGGGATTCCCACCACACATAGCTCGGTACAATAAAGGCGACGTCTCGGACAAGGTGAGGTGCATTGCGCAGTAACAGGCCTCGCTCCTTCAGCGCCTCCATGACAAGCGACACATTGCCCTGCTGCAGGTAGCGAACGCCGCCATGGACCAGTTTTGTCGACCGGCTTGATGTGCCTTTGGCAAAATCCGATTGTTCAAGCAGAAGCACATCGTAGCCACGGGACGCGGCATCCACTGCCGTCCCAAGTCCCGTCGCACCACCCCCCACAACAATAATGTCCCATGGCTCTTTGCGATCCGTGATGTTCGAGAGCATGTCATTGCGATTCATGAGGATCCTCCTGATTCCCAGTTTGCAGCCCGCTCAACAGCCTCATCCCATCGTGCTCGAAGTTGTCTTGCCTGGTTCTCGGGCATTTGAGGTTCAAAGCGCCGATCCATTCGCCAGTTTGTGGCAATTTCCTCCTCTGAGTTCCAGTAGCCAACCGCCAGCCCCGCCATATACGCAGCTCCCAGAGCAGTTGTTTCCAGAACCACGGGTCGTACCACGGGGATTCCGAGAATGTCCGATTGGAATTGCATCAGAAGGTCATTTGCCGCGGCTCCGCCATCGACACGCAGTTCCGATATGCCATCTCCCGCATCCTGCTCCATGACCGAAATCAGGTCGGCAACCTCATAGGCAATTCCTTCCAAAGCCGCCCGGGCGATGTGAGCATCTGTGGTACCACGGGTGATTCCCACGATTGCGCCGCGTGCATACGGATCCCAGTGGGGTGCTCCCAGTCCTGCCAGCGCCGGCACGAGATAGACACCGCCATTGTTCTTCACACTGCTCGCAAGTGCTTCCACATCCGCGGAATTGCGAATGATCTTCAAGCCGTCGCGCAGCCACTGGACAATGGCGCCTCCAACGAAGACGCTTCCCTCCAAAGCGTACGTTGTTTTGCCATTCCGCTCCCATGCAATGGTCGACAGGAGGTTGTGCTGCGAAACGTGCGCTTCCGCTCCCGTGTTCATGAGGAGAAAACAGCCCGTACCGTAAGTGTTCTTGGCCATACCCGGCTTAAAGCAGGTTTGTCCCATCGTGGCTCCCTGCTGATCCCCGATGATACCTGCAAGTGGAACCTTTTGCGTGGCGAGGCTCGTGGTTATTTCCCCGTATACCTCAGAACTGGGCCGGACGTCCGGCAGCATGCTCCGTGGAACGTTCAGGATTTTCAGGAGCTCTTCGTCCCACTCCTTTTTGTGAATGTTGAACAGGAGCGTGCGGGACGCGTTGCTTGCATCGGTGATGTGCAGTTTGCCACTGCTCAACTTGTTGGCAAGCCACGAGTCAACCGTACCAAACGCTAGTTCGCCCCGCTCGGCCTTCTTTCGCGCCCCAGCCACGTTGTCCAGAATCCAGGCGATCTTTGTTCCGGAAAAATAGGCATCAAGAACAAGCCCCGTCCTTGTCCGAAATGTTTCCTCCAGCCCTTCAACGCGAAGACGGTCGCAAACCGGAGCTGTGCGACGATCCTGCCACACGATTGCATTGCAGATCGGATTACCGCTCTTGCGTTCCCAGACAATGGTGGTTTCCCGCTGGTTTGTGATGCCAACGGCGGCAATGTCTCGTGCGCGGATGTGGGCCCGCCCCAGCGCCTCCACCGCAACTCCAGCCTGTGTTGACCAGATCTCGTTGGGATCATGCTCCACCCAGCCGGGTTGGGGGAAGAGTTGCTGGAACTCCTTTTGGGCGACCGAAATGATTCGCCCTTCACGATCAAAGATGATCGCCCGTGAACTGGTCGTTCCCTGATCAAGGGCCATGACGTATGCCATGCTGACCTCCGGCTGTTTGGTTTGGGGACGTGATGAGTATCGAAAAACTCTTTTACCGTTGCTATTCCCTCATACTCTCATCATGAGGGACAACCATGAAATGACGATCGGGTTACAACTTAATGCCTTTCAAACAGTTCTCTTAGGCGTCATTTCCATGTCTTGCTCAGGGTGATTCAGGTCTGGTGGTTAATCTCACACGAAGCGATGAGATCATACTCTCCGTCATCGTTTACTCATTGCATAAACCACGGCGACCTCACCGGTTTATCGGCTGTGACCTTTGCATCCACCCGGGTTTTGTACCTCTCTCTTCTGTAGAGAGAAACGGTCAGGCATCTGTCAACAGACGGACCCGACGGCTCTGGTTATGAGACAGAAGGCTTCAAGGATACGTCGTCTTTATTGCCGTGATCGGAGGTTTTCTCTTTGGCCTTCGACAGCGGTGTCGATTCACGAGACCTGAGTGCGATTCAAGATGAGTTCGATTCGTCGAGTGCTGGAACAGGCTTTTCCATGGCATCCGTGCTGCTTGGGTGTACGGCTGCAGTTCTTCTTGCCGCAGGATCGCGAGCTTTCTGGTAGCCATGACATTTCTCGTTTTTCTCGCCACGGTTGGACTAACGGGAGTTCGCGGATTCTATGCCGCATAAACGCTCACGTCGATAGTCTTCGTTTGTTTATTGATTCCCAGGATAAAGGGAAGGTCATTGGGGGAGACATGGAAGATGAAGAGATGATAAGGCTTATGGTTCAGTAAATAGTCGCGATAGGGCTCCGTTCCTTTCGAACGAGTCCGTCTATGACGGGTACGCCGGAGTAAATTTGGAGCGAATCTCGACTTGTCACAGAGTGATAAGATGTTTTTTCTCGGGAAACGAAATGATTCATAACCACCGGTGTGCGGAGCGCGGACGTCCATGAGCAATGAAATTTTTCGAGAGTCAGGCGGAAACAGCGAGGTTCCGATCAACCTGCCTGACAACTCAATGAATTCGTATGACCCTGCTCATGCATCCCTTCAGGAGGAGCAGGGTAAAGAGTGGGAGAGTTTTGACGACCCGGTTCGCACCATCGATGAAAACCGAATCGATCAAGAATTACAAAGCAAGGAATGGAATCGTCCTCACATCGGGGAATCGGGTAAATTCAGTCTGCGCCGCATCGTTGGAAAAGGGGGATTCGGTGAGGTACATGAAGCGCTACAGGGCAGTCTGAATCGTATTGTTGCAATCAAACGCCTGCGAAGGGATGTCCTTGCCCGAGCCCGTGAGGGAGGAGTGCGAATTACCGGGGGTCTTGTTCAGGAATTCGAACGGGAAGCAATCGTTTCAGCGAATCTTGAACACCCCAACATCATGCCCGTACACGAGCTTGGGACAGCAGAGGACGGAACACCTCTGATCGCGATGAAGTTCATCCGAGGCAACCCCTGGGACAAACAGATCGAGGAAGACTTTCCCCTTCTCAAGGTCGACGACTTCCTGGCGAAACACATTCCTATTCTCGTCGATGTTGCCCAGGCGGTGGCTTTTGCCCATTCGCGCGGAGTGACTCACCGTGATCTGAAGCCCAGCCAGGTACTGGTTGGAAGCTTCGGTGAAGTAATTCTCACGGACTGGGGCCTGGCCGTCACCCACGATCCGAAAAGACTCAACCAGTTCGGGCAGGAGATCCCCGAGGATCTGATTCCCACTCTCGATACAACTCGCCATCCGGCGGGCACGCCGGCGTTCATGGCACCGGAGCAGGCATCGCTTCGTCCGGAGGGCATTGGTCCATGCACAGACGTCTACCTCCTGGGTGGAACCTTGTATTTTCTTTTGACTGGAAAACCCCCTCATAATTCCGAAGACAGTGCAAAGGCCTTCATGATGGCCGCTCTTGGGGAGGTGAAGCCTATTGAAACGGCCGCGGGTTTGAGACCCTGGCCCGAGCAACTTGGTGTCGTCGCGATGGAGGCTTTGGAGGCGGATATCGACAAGCGCACATCATCTGTTGAGTTGTTCATTTCGCAACTCAACGACTGGCTTACGGGCGCATCAGGCAAGCGCGAGTCTGAAAAACTGTGCCGCGATGCTTCGAGTCTTCTTCCGGATCTGAAGGACGAATATCGTGACTACGCAGCAGTTGCCATTCAGCTGAATCGCGCGGCGGCCCTCTGGCCGGACAACCCCGGTTTGCCTAGACTCAGAAACCACGTTCACGGTCGTTGGGCGGATCTCGCGCGCCGGTCCGGCGATTTCGCACTCTCCCGCATGCAGGCAGAGATGGTCTCCGACAAGGAGCGTCGGGAAGAGCTGACTAACGCCGTTGAGGCCTCCGAAAAGGAGAGGAAAGAAAAAGAGCATCAGCGCCGGAAGCTGGCATGGGCTGTGAGGGGATTACTTGCAGCCATCCTTGTTTTTGGCGGACTCTTTATCCTTCGTCTGCAGAAGCAGAGAGCGGCCACTGCTGCGGCGATGAAGGAAGCGACCGCAGCAAGGGATGAAACGCAGGATTTAGCCTACTTCATGCTGAGCGACCTCGCTCAGTCTCTCGCTCCAATCGGTGATGCTGAACCGATGCGCCGTCTCGCATCACGAGTCATTGACTATTACGAGCAGTTGCCACTCGAGCGGCAAACTCCGGACGCACGATTCGAGCAAGGGCGGGCGAGGCAAGCCTTCGCACTGGCTCAAATTCAATTCGGTAATCTTGAGAGCGCGGTTCATGAACTTTCCAGGGTCGATGAGATTGCCAGGAACCTTGTACGAGAGGATCCGGTCAATGGTGACTATCTGACCCTGGCTCTCGATTCCGGAACGTATTCCACGGCAGTGGCGGCTTTCTCGGGGTCGTTTGTGAAACAACGCGGGCTGCTTGTCGAAACACTGGAACTGGCCTCCGGCTCTGTCCGGAGAGCCACCGGTCAGCCGGTGGAATTCACCGAGGGAGACGCAGGCCTGATTGAACAGGCTGAGTATGCATTTTCATGGGCGAATGCGCCGCAGGGATGGCGATATCGAACAGCCGCATTGACGAACTGGATCGGAGAGCTTTTGGAGCAGGAAGGGAAATACGGTCTGGCAAAAACGGCATACTCCACTGGTGAGCGAATGCACACGGCGCTGTATAGTGAAAGGCAAACCCCGAATTCTCAGCAGCGAATCCTCGAGAACAGACTTGAGCAGGGACGAATTGAAGAACGGCGTGGAAACTATCGCGGGGCTTTGACGATCATTGCAAAAGCTGAATCCAGTGTTCTCGAATATCACGAAAAAGATCGCCTTGATGCACGATGGATTCGCGGGCTGGCGCTGACGCGTCGCTTCAAGTGCCGGGTCCTTGGGCGTATGAAGCAGTTTGGCGAGGCGATGATCGCCGCGAATCAATCGGTTGAGGCCTGCCGGGTTCTTCTCGATCGCGATGCCCGAAATGCAATCGTGCGCTACGACCTGAGCCTGGCGTTGCTGAACAGAGCTCTTGTTTTCCACAGCGCTGATGACATCTCAGAGGCGGAGGAAGACACGCGGGAAGCATACCGTCTCATGATTGAAGTGGCTGGTCCGGACCCGGAATACAGGCCCTGGGCTCTTCATCTGACATCTTGTCGAAGAGTTTTCGACATGCTGTCACAGGAGATGATATCGAGTGGAGATCTTTCGGGTGGAGAGCGGCTTCGGGCTGAATTTCAACTCGATGACATGAAGCTCGACGTCTCCTCGGAAACATGGCTGCTCGATGGAGATTTTCTTTTCGGCAGCGTATACTGAAAGCGGCTTCAAGCGATGAGTGTTTTCATGGAGGTGCTGTCTGTTCAAATCTCCGGATCGACCTCGCCTTTTTCCGTCACCTGTGCGTTGACCCTGCCTGCCAGCATCTGATAATCTTAAAACAAGGATGGCAGTCAAATGATTCCCGTCACCGCTGAGTATGCTTTGCGCGCCGTTGTGTTTCTGATACAGAATCAGGATGAGTTCCATGCTGCGTCAGCCATGAGTGAGCGAATCAGGGTTCCGGCAAGCTATCTCGTAAAGGTGCTGCAACAATTGACGCGCGCGGGTATCGTGCGCTCGCAGCGGGGTCCCGGTGGAGGGTATACTCTGGTAAAGAGTGCTGATCAAATTACAATCCACGATGTGTTCGAAGCGGTGGACTCTGTACCGGACCGAATCAAGTCCTGCCCCCTGGGCCTGAAGGGACACACGGAGCTTTGTGTTCTTCACAGGATGGTGGACAACGCCCTGCTTCAGATGGAAATTGCTTTTCGCACAACGAGCCTCCGCCAGCTTCTCGACACGGCGGACGAGATGGTTCCCTTGTGCGATCTCTAAGTGCCTGGCGGATCGCCGGTCGTGCCGCGGTCCGCCAGGACCGACACCGCGATTTTCAGTATTAGTGTGTAAACCATCAAACCAAAAGCCCAGATGCCCACGGTGATCTTCCATTCCGTCACGCTGGGAAGATACTCCACAACTTCGTGCAACGTGCTCGGGATAAATCCGGGAACGATCAGTCCCATGCCTTTTTCGATCCAGATGCCCGCGAAGGTCATGAGGCAGGCTGCCGTGAGGAACGACCGGTTTCGGGTTGCCTGTGGAAGGAGAAACATTACCGCCGCGGCCACGTTGAGAAGTACGGCGCTCCAAATCCATGGAACCAGAGAGTTGTGTCCGTGAAGTCCGAAAAAGAGATAGCGCGCGGAGGCGGTATGAGAGCCGCCGCTGTAGAATTCGGTGAACAGCTCGCACAGCAGCAGGAAAATGTTGAGAAGGCACGTCACGCGGATAATATTGAGAAGCGTACGACGAGCTCCCTCTCCGAAGCGGAGCCCGGCAAGTTTTTCAAGAACGTGAAAGGTGATGAGAATAAAGGCGGGACCGGAGACAAAGGCCGAAGCGAGAAAGCGGGGTGCAAGCACGGCTGAGTTCCAGAGCGGCCTCCCGCCCAGTCCGCAATAAAGGAACGCCGTTATTGTGTGAATGGAGATGGCCCACACGATGGAAACGAACACGAAGGGTTTGTACCACGTCGGGTTTGGTTTCTGACGCAGGAACCGGATGTAGAGCAGGTACCCACAGATATGCATGTTTAGAAGCAGGTAACCGTTCAGCACGATCACATCCCACGTGAGCATCGAAATGGGAAAGTTGAACCGGCCGATGAAAGGAAACAGGTGCCAGAAACGATCCGGACGGCCGAGATCAACCGTCACGAACAACAGACACACGATGATAGAGGCGATGGCAAGTAACTCGCCGACGATGGTCATGTCATGCATGTCTTCATCGTGATAGAGATAGGCGGGAATGACCATCATGACGCCGCCCGCTGCAAGCCCCACGAAGAACGTGAAATTGGCAATGTACAGACCCCAGGACACGTGATCGGTCATGTTGGTGATCTGCATGCCGTTGGCGACCTGATTGGCCCAGGCATTCGCTCCCACAAGCGCGAGTGCGGTCAACAATGTCATCCATGCATAGAACAGCGGGCTTCCACTGGTGGCCTGACCGAACGAATGCAGCAGGAATCGCGGATAGCTCGTCACTTTGCGGGTGAAGCCGCCTTCATCGGCGATGACGCTCATTGTGGACTTTTTCCTATTCGTCGAAGAAATAGAAGAACTGAGGTTTGGTGCCAAGTTCCTCCTTCAATACAAAGACGCGCTTGTTTTCAAGGACCCAGCGAATTTCCGATTCCGGATCCAGAAGGTTGCCAAAGACCCGGGCCCCTGTCGGGCAGGCCTCAAGGCACGCCGGAAGCTTCCCCTTGCGCGTGCGATGCAGGCAGAACGTGCATTTCTCCATGACCCCTGCCGGCCGAACCCGGTTGCTCAAATATCCCTGATCAGGATTGATATCCTGACTGGGAATCTCCGGCTTCTTCCAGTTGAAGCGACGCGCATGGTATGGACAGGCTGCCTCACAGTAGCGGCAGCCAATGCACCAGTTGTAGTCAACCACGACGATGCCATCCTGTTCCTTCCATGTGGCCTCCACAGGGCAGACATGTACACAGGGCGGGTTTTCGCACTGCTGACACTGCACGGGCATGTAGAACTTGTCTTTTTGCGGAACCGGATGGTTGTAGTTGGCGTCCCCTTTCTCGAAATCGATGCCACCCTTCTCCATTTCAAACACGCGAATGTAGGACTGGTTCGTTTCGCGGTCATGATTGTTCTCGATATGACACGCCTCCGCGCACTTGCGACAGCCGATACAGATGCTGAGGTTGAGCGCGTACCCGAACTTCACTCCTTCCTTTGGGCGATAGTCGTTGATGGATACATCGACTCCATGGTCCTCGACGGCTTCCCGCTCCAGGCGTGCAAGGACTGTTTGGAGTTCGCCGGGTTTCAGTTCCTTGTAGTGTTTCTGGAGGAACTCGTCGACACTCATGTCGCTGGTCCACTCCGTGATGGGAGCGATGGCTTTCGCGAGGGCCGCCATTCCGAGCATCGCGGCACCACCCTTCAGTGCTGTGCGACGATCGAATCCGATCTTGCCGGAATCATGTTTGGGAGGCTTTGAATCTGTACTCATTCGCTATGTCTTTCGTTGTGATCCGAGGCATTTTGGGAGCGAATACTGATATGGCGATCTCTGGGCGGAGGAGCGGGGTACATCTGTGGAAAAGCCGGGCTGTGGGGATCGTGACACTGCACGCAGCTATTGCGTGTTCGCGGACCCAGAGTCGTGTCCCAGTATCCCGTCATGCCACCATGCGACCCGTTCTCATAGTCTCTCGCCTGAGGTCCGTGACATTGTGCGCAGAGCTGCATGGCATTCGCCCAGGGCGTGTGTGTGCCATCCGCGAGGCGGAGCTCTTCATTGTTGCCGGGATCGTGGCAGGACGCGCAAACCAGCTGTCCATGCTCGAAATTCAGGCCGAGGTGGAAGCTCTCCAGTTCCGCGGCGGATCGGACCGGGACGGCATTCGTTCGCGTTGCGTGGCATGTTGAGCAATCGGCCGTGACAGGTTCCCCGGATCCCGTCGTGAATCCCGTTTCAATAGCAGGCGAGGGACCCGGGCTGCGTGTATGAACAGGAAACCGCTGGATGGCTTCCTTTGGCTTATTCGCAGGCTCAGTACTCTGCTGGCTGGTCCCGATCGCTTGGGAGAGTACTCCCGTCAGCAGGCTAAGTGATACAATACCAGTAATCTGAAAAGCCGTCTTGCGCCTCATGAGGGCCTCTCCAGCGAGTTCGCAGATAACGGAAGAAGTGATGCTTCGGATGTATGAGAGATATCAAGACAAATTTATCCGATTTGTCTTGATTCCGAGCGCTACGATCCCTAAATCACTCATCAACACTGTAAATGATGGAAGGTGTACGATGCCTGTCAGCGGCTTGGTACTAACACTTTCGGCGAACGGGGGAACTGCGGCGGAGGCAATCTCGGCTCTCAAGGCACGTCCCGAAATCGAATGCGAGGCTCCGCGAGGCAACAAACTGCCCGTTGCCGTGGATACATTGGATCGCACGAAAGATCAGGCGCTTTGGCGTTGGATCAACGAGCTGCCGGGTGTTGATTTCATCGATGTTGTCTTTATCTCGTTTCCTGAAGACGAGGATTCCCCGGAAGTGGCGGAGGCCTGCTGATGAAACGACGGGATTTTCTCAAGCGCAGCGCGATGGCGGCGGCGGTTGCCGCAGCGGGCCCGCTGCCCGGTCAGACGACCGTGCCGGAGTATACGGAGTCTGCTGAAGGCGATACCGGGTTGGAGTGGGAAAAAGCACCCTGTCGGTTCTGTGGAACCGGGTGTCATGTCATGGTTGGTCGAGAGAACGGAAAGGTCCGCGCCATTGCCGGTGACAGGAAAGCTGACGTGAACAAGGGCCTGCTGTGCGTAAAGGGCTATCACGTCGGCATGATCCTCTATGGTCAGGATCGTTTACGCTATCCAATGCTGCGGAAGAATGGCGAGATGACCCGGATTTCGTGGGACGAGGCGATCGACGTTATTGCCGATCGGGTGGAAGCTGATCCCGCGGCTTTTGCCATTTATGGCAGCGGACAATGGACAATTCCCGAAGGCTATGTTGCGCAGAAATTCATGAAAGGCGGTTTGGCAAACAACCATATCGATCCCAACGCACGACTCTGCATGGCCTCCGCGGTGACCGGTTTCATCAGTACCTATGGCGTGGACGAACCGGCGGGATGCTATCAGGATCTGGATGAGTGCGATGTACTGATTATGTGGGGGAACAATCCGGCGGAAATGCATCCGGTTCTCTTCTCGCGCGTCGTCGACCGGCGTTCCCGCGGCGAGGAGATCCTGATGATCGATATCGGGACACGCCGCACCCGGACCACCGATCATTGTCAGCACTATCTTGAGTTCAAACCCCATACGGATCTTGCCATCGCCAACGGCATCGCTCATCTGCTGATTAAAAACGGAACCTGGGACAAAAAGTTCGTCGAGAATCACTGTAACTTCCGGGCGGACACCGAGAAGCCAACGCTTCTCGGCAGGGAGATTACGTTCGAAGAATACAAGAAACTGGTCGAGCCGTATACCCCGGAGTACGTCGAGAAAATCTCAGGTGTTCCAGCAGAAAAAATCCGCCTCCTTGGAGATCTGTTCGGACAGCGCGATATACGGATTTGCAGCCTTTGGTGCATGGGAATGAACCAGCACACACGAGGCACAGCGATTAACAACCTCGTACACGGCGTTCATCTCTTGAGCGGGCATTTTGGCCGCCCCGGTGATGCTCCGACGAGCCTGACAGGCCAGCCTTCGGCATGCGGAACGGTCCGGGAGGTCGGAACTCTCGCGCATGCACTTCCCGGGGGACGTGTCGTTGCAAACGCCGAGCACCGGGCGGAGACGGAAAAACTCTGGAATCTTCCGGAGGGCCGCGTGAATGCCAAACCCGGATATCACACGGTTCTCATGTGGGAGAAATTTTGCACTCCAACGGAGGAAGGCGGAGATATTGGAACGATCTGGGTTCAGGTCACCAACCCGGGACAAACTCTTCCCAACCGCCACAAGTTGTTCGAAGCGAAAAGGGATCTGAAAGACAAGTTTCTCATTGTCTCCGAAGTTTATCCGACTGCCTCGACGGAACTGGCGGACCTGGTTCTCCCCGCAGCGCTTTGGGTCGAAAAAAACGGGGTCTACGGGAATTCGGAACGGCGAACACAACAATGGTTTAAGATGGTCGAGCCTCCCGGTGAAGCCCGCGACGACTGCTGGCAGACACTCGCCGTTGCGCGACGGCTTTACGAACGAGGCTTTGAGGCAATGAAGGGGAGAGATGGCCGATTCATTTTCGATATTCGCAACGAAGATGGAAGTGAGATTCCCTATTGGAAATGGGAGCACTACTATGACACGAACGTGGACAAGGCCCTGTTCGAGGAGTACCGGCAGTTCACACGTTTAAAGCACAAAGACCTCGCACCCTACGATGAGTACGTCAGGGCGCACGGATTACGCTGGCCTGTTGTTCAGCAGCAGGACGGAACCTGGCGCGAGACGAAGTTCCGGTTTTCGGAGTTCGATGATCCCTATGTTACAAAGGGTGCGGAATTTGAATTCTACCATTCAGTTACAAAGGACGGGCGGGCGCTGATATGGTTCCGTCCTTACGAAGAACCTCCGGAGTCTCCTGACGATGAATTCCCAATGTGGCTCTCCACGGGTCGAGTTCTTGAGCACTGGCATACCGGCACGATGACCATGCGTGTGCCACAGCTTCGCCGTGCCATGCCCGGCGCGTATGTGGAAATGAATCCAAAGGATGCGGCACGCCAGGGTATTGTGAACGGCGAACGCATACTTGTCGAGACGCGCCGCGGCAGCATGGAATTGCCGGTTTGGGTCGAGGGCCGGGGACATCCTCCGGAGGGCACCGTCTTTATTCCGTTTTTCGATGAGACGCTGCTTGTGAATGATTTGACCCTTGAAGCCTACGATCCTTTCTCGAAACAGCCGGACTTCAAAAAGTGCGCGGTACGGGTTCGTCGTATACCCAATGAGCCTTATCAGGAAAAGGGTTTGGCTCCGGTGAATGCGAATGCGCCAGGTTGAAACTTTTTCAGACCGAACGAAGGGTAGCCGCCTTGTATTCATCGGCGTTGCGTGTGTGCTTGCGGCGTCGCTGGTGGGGTATCTTGTTGGTTTGTCGCAGGAACCATACGTTACCGCACTTCCACGCACGACAACGTCCTACGCTCCGTCCACTGTGATGTCGGCTGTCTCTTACAGTGATATGGATGTTATGTCTGCGGGACCGAACGCCGGTTGGAAGTCCGCCACTGTTGCGGAGCTTGCAGGGGACTCGCCTCCGCCCCCCGTCTACGAGGATCAGGAGCAACTGCTGGCCTTGAAGAAGGCATCGCTCGCGGAGCGTGCGGAAAATCGGGCATTCAACGGTGCACCTCCCCTGGTTCCTCACCCCATCGACGGCTTGATGCTTGAATCGTGCATGGCATGCCATGGCGAAGGACTCGCTCTTGGCGAAGTGCGGGCTCCACGGATGAGCCATGAATACTACACCAACTGCGTTCAGTGCCACGCGCCTCTCGGCCAGCCTTTTCAGGAGGTGGGTTTGGACACTCCGAGTGTTTTTGTGGGATTGCGGGCGCCGCTTGAGGGAGCAAGAGCCTGGGAGGGAGCGCCGCCAATCATTCCCCATGCCACATACATGCGAAACGATTGCATGAGTTGTCATGGCCCCGCGGGTGCACCGGGTCTTCGCACGAGCCATCCGGAACGGCATAATTGCCAGCAGTGTCATGCACCTTCCGCGGAACTTGACCAGGCGTCCATCGGCGACTTTGACGAAAGCGGATTCATGAGCATATTCGACTCGCGGAACGCCGGAAATTGAGTTCCGCGCGCACGATCTCGCGTCGAGGATTTGTAAAGCTCGGATTCCTCCGAACGGAAGCGTCACCGGAGCCTCAGGGTTCCAGGCGGCGGATTCCGGTTCACAGACCTCCGGGTGCTGTCAGCGAAGCGGAATTTCTTTCGGGCTGCACGAAGTGCGAGAAATGCATGGATGCGTGCCCACACGATGCCATCGTTCACGCTCCGATTCGATTCCGTGAAGCGGCGGGAACCCCCACAATCGATCCATCGAATTCTCCCTGCCGAATGTGTACCGACGCACCCTGCATTCCTGTCTGCCCCGAAGGTGTTCTGCTGCACGACCGTGGAATGAAAATGGGTGAAGCCCGAATTAATATCCTGAACTGCCTCGCGCATCAGGGAACGTTCTGTTCGACCTGTGTGGAGCAATGCCCTGTCGATGGCGCCATGAGGCTCGAAGACGGAAAACCGATCATTAACTCAACCGCCTGCACGGGATGCGGTGTGTGTCAGTACATGTGTCCCGCACCTGTGAATCCGCTGATGATTCTTGCTCGCCAAACCTGAACCGGAGTTCCCATGGCAGACGATTCACAAAGCGATGCGATTTTGCCGGAACTGGGTGATTCGGTCCTGAGGGACAGGCAAATTCACGCATTGCTGGCCGACTACGAGAGAGAAGTCAATATTCACGGAGTCCTTCTCCGGCGCGGCGCACGGAATCACACAGATGGTTCGAGCGATCTCTCCGCCCGTGAAGCGGTCCTCCGGTTGATGGAGGGAGAAGTCAGGGGAGTCCAAATTCGTTATCTATGGGAAGGCTGTGAGTGGTGGGACACGCTAATGCAAACGCCGGAGGGCATCCGTCTCGTGCGGATTCGCCACGAAGTCTGACAGATTTTGAATTCAAGGCATTCAAATTCCAGCATCGAAAGGATTGTATCGTGAAAACAACTCTCAGCAAGACGGTTTCCACGATAGGTGTGGTCGCGTGGCTCGTTGCGGGTACATCGGAATCAGAAGCGCAGACGCAACCGGCGGTTGCGGCAAACAACCAGGACGAGGAAATCAACATCCACCGCACGGTGGATCAGGATGCGGAGTCCTTCGCGATTCTGCGGTCCGGCGACAAGAAGGAAATCAATCGATACGTAACCCGCGTCTATAACCTCGATCATGCGAACCCGTACGAGATCCTTCCTTATCTCCGAACCGTCGCAGCCCTTGAAAAGGGCAGTGTTATTACCGCTTGGAATCCTCAACCCGACGGAGCTCCTCTGAGCTGGATTCAGGTTAATGTGCCCGAGTTTCAGATTCCCTACATTGATCAAGCCGTAAAGGCGTACGATGTGCCTGGATTTGCATCCATACCGGGCGACATCAAGTTCAGCTATCGAACCCGCTATCGCGATGCATCCGATATCGCAGCCCACATTCGATCGACGACCCTGTCGCCGGATGGACTTATTCTCGCGGATTCGGACACAAACACGATCTATGTTCAGGACTCTCCCAGTGACTTCAAGCGTGTATTGTCTCAAATTCAGTTCTATGACATTCCAGTCCCACAGATCGACATCGAAGTCACAATCATCGAACTGACGAAAGTCGATCAGACGTCTCTTGGCCTTGACTGGGATGCCTGGAAGACCGCTCTGGCAGGAAGCGGTTCTCTCTCTGCCGACAACATTCGCTCTGACACCAATACCACCCCGCAGTTTGAATCATGGAGCAGTGCATGGGAAGGCATGATTTCGCTCGATGCGACAGCCGCCGCCCGATTCCTCAACTATCTCGTCGATACGGGAGACGCCGAGGTGATGGCGCGCACGACTCTGACTATTAGCAACGGAAAAACGGTGATTCTGGGCTCGGAAACCCAGGTTCCGGAGTACGAGTATCAGTATAGCTCCGCTATCCAGGCGTCCGAACTCAAGGAGGTCGCCGACGAGCGTCAGCTTCCAACCGCAGAGGGAATGACGCTGATCGTGCACCCGAACATCGCTCTCGATACCGCCCGGCTTGAAGTCGAACTGCTCACTGTTGCTCCCGTTGCCATCGGCAAGACGGGCGATCCGATCTACTCAACACAATCCTTGCTTTCCGACCTGACGCTTTCTCAGGAACAACTCTACAAAATCGGAGGCCTGCGACGGAAGGTGGAAGCAACGGAACGCAAGGGCTTACCGCTTCTTCGCGATGTTCCTTTTTTGAAGTATCTTTTCTCGAACGAGGCGACCATTCTCCGCGACACGGAACTCTATGTTTTCCTGAAACCCACCTGGACAGCACCCCTTGTTCCCGATCTTCAGGGTATGAAGATTGACAGCACCGTCAGTGCCGATCACGTAACCGGCATTCTTGCGGCGAATCCCAACATTGCCATGAGTCTGACGGATGCGGAGCTGCTGCAGGAATACTTCGACGCTGAAGATGATTGAATAGCTCCACAAAGATTGAGAGTGTGTCATGAAGGGCCGAGTTGTTTCCGTGAATATATCTGGAGGCGGCATCCCCAAGATGCCGGTTGATACGGTTGAGGTGCTCGCAACGCATTTACAAGGCGACGGCCGAAACCACGAGAAGCACAATCGAGAATGGCGTGCCGTCTCATTGCTCGATGTGGAACAACTCGGCCGATTTCAGCAACTCGGATTTGGAGTACGGCCGGGGAGTATGGGCGAGAACCTGACAATCGAAGGAATCGACTGCCGCGAGCTGATGCCAGGCGACATCGTTGACTTTGAAAACGGCGTTCGTCTGGAAATCACAGAGCCTCGAATTCCCTGCTACGTACTCGATGGCATACATCCGACCCTTAAGGAGCATTCCTGGGGAACATGCGGGACAATGGCTCGAATTGTTTCCGGTGGAACGATTATGGCAGGAGAGACGTTTCAATTCGTCGCCAATCGTTTCACGGAATCGGAATCGTGTTGGGAACACACAGGAGTGATTTTTGACCGGACGGGTTCAGCAGGGAGCGATATTGACGGTCTCAAGGGAGTGCTTGGAGAAGTTGTCATCAGAGTTGTTGTGGCTGATCAATCCCTCAATATCAGCGCGCTTCGAGAAATTGATTCGCAAATCCTGTTTGTCACAATCGATCAGAACGAAGTCTCACCGTACCTGCTGCGTGTTCTAATCGACAGATACGTTGATGGGTTACTCATGTTTCGCACGGAGGCGGGGCGAAAAATCACCCCGTCTCCGGCGATTCTGCCGTCTACTCTTCTCGGTTCGTTTCTGGAATGTATTCATGCAGCTGATTCGAAGGAATCGCTTCTGAAAACACTGAAGCCGTCCTGGGTCACTATTTCGAATCGTCTGGCTGACTTCGCTCATGATGACCGGGCGGAGGAGAAGGCCGCAATTTCATCGCTTTGAGTTGAATTGTCAGTCTCTTCGACATTGTCTGTTCATTTTCCATCGTACGATGTCCCAATCAGTCGATATCCGGTTCGGCGACAGAGAGGTGCTCCGGATTCTCACGGTGAAAAATACCCTCTTCATTGCGATGCCAGGCGCGGTACAGTGCGTGAAGCACCAGTAGAGTAAGGAAGGTCGCGGAAACGAGACCGCCAATGACAACGGTTGCCAGTGGGCGCTGAACCTCCGCGCCTGCAGTGCGCGAGAGAGCCGTGGGAACGAAACCGGGGCTCGACACAAGTGCAGTCATCAAGACGTGGCGCAGACGGGTCATCGCGCCCTTACGTATGGCTTCCTGAAGGGGAGTGCATGCCTGTAAACAAACCGATGATCCGTGATTGAGAAACTGTTCTGGAGGCGGTTCATTGAAATCCAGAACGGTAATGCACAGTCTTTATTCATCCAGGCGCAGTATCATCGAAACCCCTTCGGCGTTCAAGGAGGAGGCTCGAGGGATTATCAGCGAGGTCCGCCCTTCAGCATCGATACGGCAACCCACCCGTAGGCCTTCAGGCACGGCACAAGATGCGGCCACGCGCGATACTGCTTCCACCAGGTCCACTCCGCGTGCGCAGCCCGGCGGAACCCTCCGTACGTCCTGAGCAGGAACCGCCATCGATTGCGATGGTACTTTGCAAGAAAGCCGGATGACCATGCCACCGTGGTCTGACTTTCATGATGGATCACAATCGACCTTGGAACGACGCGTACTTTCCATCCCGCCCTGCGTGCACGAACACAGAAATCAACTTCTTCGAAATAGATGGGCCAGTAGCCTGGATCCAGGGGTCCGATCTCGTGAATCACTGCACGCCGAATGGCAAGGGCTGCGCCTGTTGCATAGGGCACGTCCCGCGCCGGACCCGGATCCTGGTTCGGCCGTATTTTTTTCCCCCACGCGATATGTTGTGTCAGACCGTTGCGTTCGATGATCCCACCGCAATGCTGAATCGTTTTCTTGTCGGGGTAGAGCAGAAGGCATCCCGCAACGCCTGTTTTCGGGCTGTTGCGAAACTCCTCAAGCAGCTCTGCCAGCCAGTCGACGCGCGGTTCCGTGTCATCGTTCAGAAGAACCACCACATCACCCTTTGAACGCTCGATGCCAATGTTGTTGCCTCCTGCGAACCCGAGATTTCGCGGAGCGCAAACGAGTTGGACATCGGGGTGACTGTCACGAACGTACTCAGCGGTTCCATCGGATGAACCGTTGTCTACAACGATGACCTCATCAGGAGCCGGATCGCTCTTCTTCAATGCATCAAGTGGCATCGCGATGCGATCGCGTCCATTCAGGCAGACGATGATGACGGATGTTTTCATGATGCTGGAAAGGTTTGCCTCAGAGCCGGAATTAAGAAGTCTTTGATGGGCTCGAAAATGCTGAAGTCGTAATAGTCCTGGCGAAAAGGAAGGAGGGGTTGTGTCGTGAACCATTGCACCGAGGCGTTGAACTCACACAGGGCCCATAATACGAACAACACACGCCGCAGGCAAACATTGGGGATCAGAACCAGCATTGGGGCAAGAGCCAGCCAATACCAGAACTGCACATGAGACCAGCTCTTCATGAGCAGCAGAAAAAGAAGCGCAGGCAGGCATGCGGCAAAGGCTCTTGAACGAAATGCGGCAAGAATCACCAGACTCAGAATCATCCATGAAGAAAATTGCTGCCAGAGCTTCGCCGGCAGGTAGGTTCCCGTCAGGTAGATATTCATGAAGTTCCAGTGAAACGGATTCAGGCGCATGGGTGCACTGAAGCCGGCGACCTGGGCAACAGCGGGATAGAAAACCAGCGCCAGAGCGGTCAGGAGGCAGCCAGTTGCAAACCCGCCGAACGCCATGCCCGCTTCACGATACCGCTTGTCTTTATCAACGCTCGTAACGGCCATCACAAAGAATGGCAGAAGCACAACTGCCGTGAGCTTTGTTTGGATTGCCAGAGCCAGCAAACCACAGCCTGCGGCAATATTCCTCCGGACGGCCAGAATTGCCAGCAGAGCAAACATTGACTGAAGACCTTCAAACTGACCTTCTCCCGATGCCCACCACAATGAAACCGGCGCGCACCAGTAAATCAGGCCGCACCACTTATCCTTCGTCAGGCGGTAAATAAGCCAGGCGTTGACCGCTTCCACAGCTGTGAGCGCCAGCTTTCCAACGAACACCGACGAGTGGATCAGCGAGATCAGTGCAAAAAACAGAAACGCGGCAGGCGGGTAGTTGTATGGGTTCTCCGACCAGGCAATCCACTCCAGGCCGGACCACTCATCAAGGGAGTGTCCCGCAAATCCGGGCCCTTCCATCCAGAAGCCCGCGCCGTAAGCAAGGTTTCGGACAATGTCACCGGTGTTGACTGGAGCCTGGGTTGCAAGGGCAACGCGCAGAGCGAATACCACAGGCACGACGACCGTAATTGCCAACAAATCCCAGCGGCGCGGCGGGGAAGACTGGTCTTTAGTTGGCGGATTTTCAGCGTGCTGGGTCGTCATCGGCCCGACGGTCCCGGCAAGGACGACGGAACGGCGAGCGAAAAATCGCTCTTATTGCGCCTCAGCGGATTCCCGCTGCAACTCTCGCAGAATCCTTCTGCGACGAACGTCCAGAACGGTTTCAAAGATTCCAAGAGCAATAATGAGGTATCCGGCAAATTCTCCCGTTTCCTCGATCACACGCTTGTAGCTGCGATCATAGTCGTCACCCATGATTGCTTCCAGGAAATCCGAATGCCCAACGAGTTGAGCGAACGGAACGGCAACAATTGCCCCGGCCCACAGTACTCCAAAAGATCGTCCGCTGCAGAACGCTTTGAACTCGGACAACAGGGTTGATTTGTCCTTCCAAACCATGATGACCGATACCAACAGAGCGGCCACCGCCGGGCCCTGCCATCCGACAAGTGGAATCACAAGGTCGAGCCATCGATCCAATTCCCTGATTAATGCAATCAGGGTCAATCCTGACAGAAGGAGAAGAAGGGGAGAGCCGGACCGGACTTTGCCAGCTCCAAAAGCAATGATGGAGGCGATGGCAAGAATGGTGAGTTGCAGATTCTCAACGACAGCGCCCTCTCTAAAATCCGAGATGTCACCGGGGGCGGCAAATCGCGGCAGGAGTGCAAGAACCAGAAAAAACAGCGCTGTGTAGCAAAAAAAACGTGGCACCGCGGTGAGCCAGTGCTCACCGGGAAGCATCACGTCACGATCTACGGAGGAGACACCAAGTACCGGTCTGGTTCTCGTGGCAGTCGCTTCGGGCATATGAATTCCATGCTCGGATTTTTTATTCTACCTCAGAAATCCTGTGAAGTTCGCAGTCCGGGACGCAAGCCTCTGTTTGACTCCCTCTCGGGCTCGATATTGGGCAAGTTATTGTGTATTTGGTATATATCTTTCTTTTTTTGTCATTGACCTGAGTCGCCTGAAGTTAGGACACAAATAGGAGTCTTCCGACAAACTACGGAGCCGGGGCCATGACGAAGGCCGAAGTCGCAAATCTGCTGATGGAAAAGACCGGTCTGGGCCGGAATGAATCCTACGAAGCCGTTGAGATTTTCCTCGATGGGGTGAAGCGCGCTCTTCTTGAGGGCGAGAAGGTATCACTTGTCGGCTTTGGAACTTTTCTGGTGAAGACCAAGAAGGCGCGCAACGGCCGCAACCCACGCACCGGTGAGCAGATCTTCATCGAGGAAAAGAACGTTGTAATCTTCAAGCCCGGCAAGGCTTTCCGCGACCTCGTCAACGATGGTCAGGCCATCCCCGGCGATGATCAGGACGACGACGAGTAAGCATTCTGTGGCAGGCGTTTCTCAGGCTCAAAAATCCCGCAAATCAAGCAGCCGAAAGCGTCCGACAATCCGCCCCGAGAAGGAATTCTCCTCGACCTGCGGGGACCTTGTTGTTGGCGGAGTGGACGAGGCTGGCAGAGGGCCGCTGGCGGGGCCCGTTGTAGCCGCCTGCGTCGTCTGGAGTTTCGAAAAGAGGAGACCTCCGGGCCTCGGTGACTCCAAACAATTGAGCCCGGCAACCAGAGAGCGTCTTTTTGGAGCCATTCAGCGCTCAGCCCTTTCATGGGGGCTCGGGCTCAGCCATGCCGACGAAATCGACCTGATCAATATACTTGAGGCCACTCGTCTCGCCTCCGCGCGGGCCGTGGAAGAGGCCTCCAGGCGGCTCCCGGGAGGTCTGAGAATCAGGGCACTGGTCACAGACGCCCTGGATATTCCCGTCCTTGGAATTCCCATTCACCCGATCATCAAAGGTGACCAGAAATCCGCTTCCATTGCCGCGGCCTCAATTCTCGCCAAGGTAACCCGGGATCGCCTGATGGACGGATGGCACAAAGAATTTCCAGAGTACGGGTGGGACCGGAACCGGGGATATCCGACCAAGGACCATTATTGCGCCCTTCGCCGCCACGGCCCGACAATATTGCACCGGATGTCTTTCAGCGGAGTGGGCTTCTTCAGCGATGCTCCCCGGCGATCTCCATCACACGCCCACTTTTCCATGATGATCGAGAAAAGTTCAGGTCATCCCGGGGCCATTCGAGCGATTTTTGACGAAATCGAACAATATGGGTCGCAAATCCCCCCACGGGACAGGGATGACTTGCTCCAACTCCTGAGCAAACACGGATAAACCGGCGGCAGGCTATTGAATTTGAGAAAAAAATCACAAACTTTCCTCTTGAGTTGGCAACAGGGTGTGCCTACACACGCGCCGAAATTTGGCAGGGGTTTTTGCCTCGGGCCGCTTTCCAAGCCCCCGACAAGGGGTGTGTGCGTTTGAGTGACAGCCGCTGGAAATCGCGGGGTCAGTCCCTCAGGCGACAGAGTCTGGCGCTGACGATCCCCACAATGTACGTCGGGGGACCTCTTGGCGGAGGTTTTGTTGGCTGGTGGCTTGGAGCAAAGGCCGGATATCCCTCTGCCGGTTTCAGCATCGGTTTTGTTCTCGGGTTGGCGGCAGCCATTCTGGAAACGAAACGCCTCCTCAGAGTCCTTGCAAGGGACGACTGATCGAGAGCCCCCCGGAGTTCCCACGCGTTGGACGCGAACCGAACACTGCGCTGGATCTATATCAAGACCCTCGCGGCAAGTGCTCTTGTCGCATTGGTCGTTGCCCTGCGGATTCAGTTTCTCTGGGGAGCTTCTTTTGCCGTCGGTGCCCTCATCGGTACACTCAATTGGTTTATTCTCGGGATGCTTCTTGTGTCACTGACACGCAAGAAGCCCGCTGCGGCACTCGGCTGGCTTGGCGGGAAGCTGTTGTTGCTGGCTACAATGTTCGTCGCGATTCTGCCGGCGGTCATTGTCGAGATCGGTGCGTTTCTGTTGGGTTTTCACATGTTCCTGCTGATGGCCGTGATCGAGGCTGGCGGCTGTGTATTGCAGAACTACCTTGCCCGAACCGCTTCGGAAACGAAGCGCCCCCTGCCAAAAAGCCTCAAAGAACTCGTAACCGGGAAGGCCGCGGATGCCTGAAGCGAGAAGCATCGACGAACTGATCATTCTTGCCGACGCCGATCTTGAGCACGCGGCGAACGAGGCATTCATGGTGGCCGCCGCCGAGACCGATCACGGTCACGGAGACAGTGCACACGATGCCGTCACACACGCCGGCCATGAGGGTGGAGATGACGGTGATGGTCACTATGGCAGGCCGATAACACATCCGCCGGAACTTCCTCACTTCATTCAATTGGCGTTTCAAGCGAAGCACGGCCACGACTACGGGACGGAAGAGCAGGCGGAGAATGGCGAGTTGTCCTTTCTCCAGGTTTTGCATGGCGGACCTCTCAACAAACCGGTTCCCTTTGTCGATTACGCTCCTTGGGAAAACAATGTCTTCGCCGCCATCGGCGCCATGTTTCTCATCTTCATCGTCTGGGTTGCCACCCGCCCCTTTCGCACTCGCAGCAAAGCCGATCTGATTCGCAACCCAACGCGCCTTCAACTTGGAATGGAGAATCTGATTTCGGCAACGGATGAATTCGTAAAGGGAATTCTGGGCGAGGAGAACGGCCGCCGCTACCTGCCCTTCATTGCCTCTCTCTTCTTTCTGATTCTGACACTGAATCTGATGGGTATTATTCCCTTCATGAAGGCGCCCACATCATCATTGCTCATTACCGGCAGCCTCGCTCTTGCAACCTTTGTCTACTACTTTTATATCTCACTGACGAGGCTTGGGCCGATCGAGCTCCTGAAGCACCTCTGCGGCAGTCCAACGACTGTCGTTCAGTGGTGCCTTGCCCCGTTGATGCTTATCATCGAGTGCATCTCGTTTTTCATCGCCAAGCCGCTCAGTCTTGCCCTGCGTCTTTTCGGCAACATTCTCGGCAAGGACATTCTGCTGGGTGTGATGCTTGGACTGGGACTCATGATTTCAGGCGGGCTTCTCAAGGGAGTCGGAGGATACATCGGTGTCCCTCTGACCTTTCCCTTCTACTTTCTGGCACTTCTTCTCTCGGCCATCCAGGCGCTGGTTTTTGCGCTGCTGTCGGCCATCTACATCCTGATGGTGCTTCCGCACGATCACGAGCACGAAGAGGGGCACCATTGATCCGTTCGACGGATCGCATTCTCACACGGGTTCAATCGGCAAACGCCGCGATTGATAGAACCAAATTGACCGGAGGTTGACAATGGACGTCACCACAGCTCTCGGAATTTCCTACCCGATCGGCCTTGGCCTTGCAGCCGTAGGCGCGGGTATCGGACTCGGCCGTGCCGTCGGCCAGGCAATGGAAGCCATGGGCCGCCAGCCCGAAGCGATCAACAAAATCCAGATCGCGATGATCATCGGTGCGGCCTTCATCGAGGCTCTTGCGATTTACGCGCTGGTGTCGCCGTTCCTTGCAAAGGCATCGGGCATTTTCGGTTAAGACCTGCCCGTAGTCTCGGTGGCCGCGTTCGAATGGCGTGCCGCCCGTATTGTCTGCCAACCTTCGGGATTTCGATCCCGTTGATTGCGAAAGGAATGACGACATGAATTCCATGCTTCTTGCCGGAGCCTCCGCAGGATCGACCATTGCCGGCCAGGTGATCACCACGGTCATCACCTTCCTTGCCGTCCTGTGGGTTCTGAAGGCGTTTGCTCTCAAGCCCATCCTTGAGCTTCTGGATGAGCGCAAGAACACCGTTTCCAACGAGTTCAAGGAACTTGATCGCAAGATCACGGAAGCGGACTCGCGCCTCAAGGAGTACGAGGAGAAGCTGAAGCACATCGATGAAGAAGCTCGTGAGCGCCACAACCAGGCGGTCGACGAGGGGCGCCGAATGGCGGCTGAACTCATCGAGAAGGCTCGCTCGGAGTCGGAAGACATTACCGAGAAGGCTCGTCAGTCGATGCGCCACGAACTGGAGGCGGCTCGCATCGAGCTTCGCCGTGAGGTCGTGGAAATGACACTGGCGGCCACGGGCAAGCTGCTTGAGGCGAGCATGAACGACGAGCGGCAGCGCCAGCTTGTTGACTCCTTCATCAGTGATTTGGAGAAGCGTGCATGAACGTCGACGTTCAAGCGGCGAAGGTATACGGCGAGGCGCTCTTCAGCGCCGCGAGGGATCAGGGCATTGTTCCGGCGATTCGCGAAGAGACAGCCGTCCTTGCTGAAGCCACCGCTGCTGTTCCCCGTTTCCGGACGTTGATGGAGGCACCGCACATCCCCACGGATGACAAGGTCACCATCATCGAGCGGGTTATCGGGGATCGCATGCAGCCTTTACTGAAAAACTTCATTCTGCTCCTTTTGCGCCGAAACCGGGTGGAAGTTTACCGCAGCGCTCTGGACGAGTTTAATCGTCTGGCGGACAAGGACCTTGGTATTTCCCGTGCATCGCTGACCAGTGCGCGGGCGCTGGACGACGAAGAAAAGACCCGTTTGCAGTCCGCTCTTGAGCGGCAAACAGGGTTGAAACTGACCCTGGACCACAAAGTGGACCCCGTGCTCATCGGCGGACTTGTCTTTGAGTGCGGTGATCTGATGATCGACAACAGTCTGAAAACCCAGCTTTCCCGGCTGGGAGACAAGCTGATGGCCGCTCGGGTGATCTGATTCCCGGCGGGAACCCCCGGACGGCGGAGCTGTCCGAACATCGTACGGAGTGTGGCAATGGCCTTACGCGCTGACGAAATTGCGTCCGTTCTCAAATCCGAGCTTGAGAGCTTTGATCGTTCTCTGGAAGTGGAGAATGTCGGAAAAGTTCTGCGGGTCGGTGATAATATCGCCACCGTTTATGGCCTTGAGAAGGCCATGATGGGCGAGCTGCTGGAGTTTCCCCACGGAATCAGGGGCATGGTGTTGAACCTTGAAGAAAACTCCGTTGGTGTTGCTCTGTTCGGCTCCGACGCGCAGATCAAAGAAGGGGATGTCGTTCGCGGCACGGGACAAATCGCCTCGGTTCCGGCCGGCGAAGCCCTTGTTGGCCGTGTTGTCGACGCTCTGGGCAACCCTATCGACGGCAAAGGGCCCATTCCGGCGAAGGAAACCCGCCGCATCGAAATCAAGGCACCGGGCGTTCTTGCACGCAAGTCCGTACACGAACCCCTGATGACGGGCCTGAAGGCCATCGACTCCATGATTCCCATCGGCCGCGGTCAGCGCGAGTTGATCATCGGCGATCGCCAGACCGGCAAGACCACCGTCGCCATCGATACGATCATCAACCAGAAGGGCCAGGGTGTTTACTGCTTCTATATAGCGATTGGCCAGAAGCAGTCCTCCGTCGCCGCCGTCGTCGAAACGCTCGAGAAGCACGGAGCCATGGAGTACACCACAGTTGTCTCCGCCTCCGCGGACGATCCGGCCTCCATGCAGTTCATCGCGCCGTACACCGGCGTGACCATGGCGGAGTACTTCCGCGACTCGTCTCGCCACGCTCTTTGCATCTATGATGACCTGTCCAAGCAGGCCGCCGCTTATCGTACACTTTCTTTGCTTCTGCGTCGCCCTCCGGGCCGCGAGGCATATCCCGGTGACGTCTTCTATCTCCACTCCCGCCTGCTTGAGCGTGCGGCAAAATTAAGCGACGATCTTGGCGCCGGTTCATTAACAGCTCTCCCCATCATTGAGACTCAGGCGGGCGACGTATCAGCTTACATTCCAACGAACGTGATTTCAATTACTGACGGCCAGATTTACCTGGAGCCGGACCTGTTCTACAAGGGTGTGCGTCCTGCCATCAACGTTGGTCTGTCTGTGTCCCGTGTGGGCGGTTCGGCACAGACGAAGGCGATGAAGAAAGTCGGTGGCAAGCTTCGCCTGGAACTCGCTCAGTTCCGCGAACTGGAAGCCTTTGCCAAGTTCGGCTCTGATCTGGACAAAGCCACACAGCAGTCTCTGACGCGCGGTGCACGCCTCGTCGAGATTCTGAAACAGGGTCAGAACGTACCGATGTCACTTTCAAGGCAGGTCGTGCAGATTTTTGCCGGCACCAACGGCTATTGCGACAAGGTGGATGCCGAGAAGACACAGGCATACACAACCGGGCTGCTGGCCTTCATCGAGGAAAAGTATGCAGATGTGCTGCACACCATCGATGAGCAGAAGGTGCTCGATGACGCGACCACCGAGAAGCTCCACAAGGCGTGCAAGGAATACCTCGACGAGTTCAACAAGGACTAAGCGACCCGCTACGGAACTGATTCATGGCCAAGGGCATCAAAGAGCTTCGTCTTCGCGTTCGTTCCATCAAGGGAACGAAGAAGATCACACGCGCCATGGAGATGGTCTCGGCGGCCAAGCTTCGCCGCGCGCAACAGGAGATGAACGCAGCGCGACCCTTTACACGAAAACTGCAGGTTCTTCTTGGCCGTCTGGCGCTTAGCCCCACGGCGCAGGAGCACCCGTTGTTTGAGTTGCGCGAGGAGGAAAACCT
Organism: Candidatus Sumerlaeia bacterium; assembly: GCA_028284075.1. Lineage (GTDB taxonomy): Bacteria > Sumerlaeota > Sumerlaeia > SLMS01 > JAHLLQ01 > JAJFLJ01. The sequence goes on from JANQSL010000056.1 coordinate 46,126, forward strand.
TCCTTCTCTCCTGCTGTTTGTGACCTCTGATCGCGGTCTCTGCGGAGCCTACAACGCGAATCTGATCAAAGCCGCTGAGCGCTATATGAGAGAGCATCCCGACGCATTGATGTACTGTGTCGGTCGAAAGGGTTTTGAATACTTCCGCAAGCGCGTTCCCCAGCGCATCATCGGCCAGACGCTGGATTTGAATACGAAGCTTGACGGTGAAACCACGGATCAGGTCGGGAACCTGCTCCTCGAGCAGTTCAACGGCCGTAAGGTGGGGGAGATCAACATCATTTCCGCGGAGTTTGTCTCCGCGTCGACCAACCGCCCTCAGACGCAACGCTACCTGCCACTTGAGGCAAAAGCGTTCGGCCTTTCCAGCGAGGAGGCGGACAAGCCGATTGACTATCTGTTGGAGCCGTCGCCGGAGCGGGTTTTCGATGCACTGTTGCCGACCTATCTCCGCAACGTCATCTATCTGACCCTCGCGGAAGCCTTCACCAGCGAGCATTCATCGCGAATGCTTGCCATGAACGCGGCGACGAAGAACTGCGACGAACTTGCGGAAAGCCTGACACTGCAGATGAACAAGGCCCGTCAGGCGGCCATCACCACGGAAATTATTGAAATCGTCAGTGGCGCTGCGGCGCTCGAAGGCTGACGGAGATGAACTGTAAACCCCATCCTCGCGGAAGGTTGTCACGAGCATGAGCCAAGGCACTATCAAACAGGTTATCGGTCCGACAGTCGATGTGGAATTCCACTCCGACGCGCTGCCATCCATTTACAACGCCCTGGAAATCCCGGTCTCGGGCCAGGATCGTCCGCTGGTGGTCGAGGTGGCATCCCACATCGGCAACAACGTCTGCCGTTGCGTTGCCATGGAATCGACCGACGGTCTGGTTCGCGGCATGCCTGTCAACAACACCGGTGGCCCGATTACGGTGCCTGTTGGCGAGCAGGTGCTCGGACACATCTTCAACCTTCTCGGAGAACCACTGGACGACCGAGGCGAGCTGCCCAACAAGCAGCAGCGCATGGCTATTCACCGCAAGGCTCCCGATTTCGAGGATACGTTGCCGGCCACGCAGATTCTGGAAACCGGCATCAAGGTGATCGACCTGCTTTGCCCCTACGCAAAGGGCGGCAAGATTGGCCTTTTCGGCGGTGCCGGCGTTGGCAAGACGGTCGTCATCATGGAGCTCATCAACAACATCGCCCGCGGTCACGGTGGTTACTCGGTTTTCGCAGGTGTGGGGGAGCGTACTCGCGAGGGTAACGATCTCTGGCACGAGATGAACGAGTCCGGTGTTATTGTGGATCCGAAGGATCCGGAGAGTGCAGGCAAAACCTCGAAGGCCGCGCTTGTGTTTGGCCAGATGAATGAGCCGCCCGGTGCCCGTCTTCGAGTCGCTCTCTCCGCGCTCACCATGACAGAACACTTCCGCGACGAAATGGGTCAGGACGTTCTTTTGTTCGTCGATAACATCTTCCGCTTCTCGCAGGCCGGTTCTGAGGTCTCAGCGCTTCTGGGCCGCATGCCCTCCGCCGTGGGGTATCAGCCCACACTGCAAACGGAGATGGGTAACCTTCAGGAGCGCATTACGTCGACGCGCAAGGGATCCATTACCTCGGTTCAGGCCGTTTACGTCCCTGCCGACGACCTGACTGACCCTGCACCCGCCAACACCTTCGCCCATCTCGATGCGACGACGGTTCTCAATCGCGCCATTTCAGAGCTCGGCATTTATCCCGCCGTTGACCCGCTCGACTCCACATCTCGAATCAAGGATCCCAACATCGTTGGTGAGCGCCACTATCGCGTGGCTGAAAACGTGCAGCTCCTTCTTCAAAAATACAAAGACCTGCAGGATATCATCGCCATCCTTGGTATGGACGAATTGTCCGAAGAGGATCGCATCGCCGTGAACCGCGCCCGCAAGGTGCAGCGTTTCCTCAGCCAGCCGTTCTTTGTGGCTGAGCAGTTCACCGGTCGCGAAGGTAAATACGTGGAGCTTGAGGACACGATCACCAGCTTCGAGCGGATCCTCTCGGGCGAGTTCGATGACAATGAGAAGTTCCCCGAGCAGGCTTTTTACATGTGCGGCGGCATTGATGAGATGATCGAGAACGCCCGCAAGATGACCGCATAAGGGATCGGGACTGACTGAACAATGGCTGATTTCCGGCTTCAGATTGTTACTTCACAGCACACGGTCTTTGATGAGAACGTGACGGCGCTGACGCTGCCCGGCGAGGACGGTTACTTTGGTGTGCTTGCCAACCACGCACCCATTGTTTCCGTGCTCAAGACAGGCAAAGTCACCATCCGCCGCGGTGCCAGAGAAGACGAAGTGGAGATCAGCAAGGGTTTCCTTGAGATGTCCAATAACGTTGCCACACTGCTCGCAGAGGAACTGCACGGTATGGAGGGTGTATCGGGAGCCGAGCTCGGGCAGCGGGATGGCGACGACGAGTAAATACCTTCCGGATCGCTCGCTCATGAAATTTGCCCCGGTTGAAGAACCGGGGTTTTTTTGATGTCCATTCAGTCTTCACCGGAGCGGATTGTTTTCCAGGTTACGAAGGTCGTTCCTCGTAAAACATTGATCAAGGCGAAGAGGCTCGCCGCATTGATTACGCAAAAGAAGTAGATCGTGGAGACCGGCCTGTATCGACGAATCGACTCCGAAAAGTGACCGGCAAGCGCGGCACTGTAAAAAGCGATTTGTCCCGACAAGAGAAGGTTTATCGTCATCGAGCCTGCCGAAGTCAGCAGGACGTGAGACGTGCTCGCAACGAACAACAGAATCATGAATACTGGTGCAAGCCATCGCAGGTATTTGTGTGAAATCACTTCAAAAGCGAAGAACGGCCGGCGAATCCAGTCTCGCCACATCCGCGACATGGTATAAATGGCCGTTGTGATGATGCGCCGCTTCCATCGGAACTCCTGCTCGAAGCTTTCCGGCGGGCTCTCATACCCGAAGGCCCGTGGCTCGTATACTGTTGGCTTGTTTTGATTAAACAGAATACCGCAGGGAATCGACAGGTCGTCCAGAAGATCCGTTGGCCGGATTGTATATTCGTTGCGTCGAATCATGTAGATGGACCCATTCGTGCCGATGAGTGAATGAACCCTGCTCTCGGCTTTTTTGAGAGCACTTTCAATACGCCAATAAAGTCCTTCGCCCTGTCCCGCCTCCGACTTGCCATCGGTATGATAACGCAGCTGTCCGCAGACTGCTCCGACACGAGAGTCTGTGAGCTTTCGCGCCAGAAACTTCAGGGCCTGTGGATCATACATCGTGTTTGCATCGGAAAAACAGATGAAATGACCGCGGCACCGTGGTGCGGCGGTGTTCAGTGCACTCATCTTTCCGGTATTCCTCTCGATTGCGATCAGCCGAACCCGAGGATCTTCAAAAGAGCTTACAATCTCATTCGTCCGGTCCTGAGACCCATCGGATACCACCACGATTTCGAGCTTTCCCGGATTCCAGTCCAGCTTGAGCGAGTTATCAATCTTGTCCGCAATAACGGCTTCTTCATTGTAAGCGGCGATGAGAAGGGAAACCGTTCGTCCTGAAGGATCGGATGTCCGAAAGCGGCGCGGAGACAGTTTTGCCAGCACAGCCATAACAAGCGGATAGCCTGCATAGTGGTAAAGAATGGCACCCAGCGACAGCCAGACAAGGGAGGTGAGGACGATCATGCGTGGCTCAGAGAAACAGGATGCTGCGATGAAAACAACCCGCACCCCGGGGTTGGCAACCGTGAATCATCCTGCCGTTCGGTTCGGTTCGGCAGCGTCTTCGGAGCTCGATCTTGCAACGTGGCGCCACGAAACGCGGCCTCATCCTGGTCGAGGCGGAAATGCGATGTATCCCTTCAGACATGCCGTTTGTGGAGCGGCCGTGCCCCGGTCTCTCGAGGATGATTTCAATTGACGCGTGCTTCTTCACTCCGGTGTGTGACCGCTCGCGCCGGTCTTTCGACGCCCCGGGGATTTTCCAGATTACGCTTCGTAAATGAGGATCGTTTTGACCGTGAAATGTGCGCAGGCAGGTTACGGATACTGGGGCAGAAACCTGATGCGGTGTTTCTCATCCGCACGAAACTGTGAATTGACCGTTTGCTGTGAGCCCGAAACGAATCTTCATGATCAAATACGAAGCCAATATCCAAACGTACGGAACATCGACATCAATCTGGAAACCACGCTGGAGCGGCCTGAAATCGAAGCCGTTATTCTCGCCACACCGGCTGCCCTTCATCATCAACAGGTGAAATGCTGCCTGGAGGCGGGAAAACACGTTTTTGTCGAGAAACCCCTGGCGACGTCCACGAAGCAGTGTGAAGAGCTTGTGAGTCTTGCTGACGGCAAGGGCTTGACACTGATGGTTGGTCATACGTTTTTGTACAACGACGCCGTTCGATGGATAAAAAACTTCATTGATCAGGGAGAGCTCGGAAACGTTCAGTACATCTACTTTCAGCGACTTGCGCTTGGACGTGTCCGCAAGGATGTGAACGTGCTCTGGAACCTGGCTCCGCACGATGTGTCGATCGCATTGTATTGGCTTGGTGAGTTTCCCCGCGAGGTTCTCTCGACCGGCCAGGATTTCCTTCAGAGTGGAATCGATGACATTTCCTTTCTTAACATGAAATTCCCCAGTGGAAGATTCGTTCAGGTTCACGTTAGCTGGCTCGACCCGAGCAAAACAAGAAAAGCCGTTGTTGTGGGCAGTCGTAAAATGCTGGTTTACGATGATTGCTCGCCCGATCAGAAAATCACCGTCTACGACAAGGGATTTGATGTCGATGGCAAGCCTCAGGACATCGGTTCGCGCCCCTTTGACAGCTTCGGTGACTTTTCGCTCATCCAGCGCGTTGGCGACATCTCGATACCCAGAATCTCATTTCGCGAGCCACTCCAGGTCGAAGCGCAGCATTTCGTGGACAGTGTTACGACCGGCGGGAAACCACTGAGTGACGGGAGGTCCGGAGCTGGCGTCGTTGCCGTGCTTGAGGCCGCGAGCGATTCCCGGAGGAGGAAAGCAGCTGTCGAGTTGTCTTCCCTCAGTCTATGAATGCTCCTCCCTTTTCCACTATTCACCCGAATGTTCATCTCGGAGAGAACTGCAGACTGGACAGCCACGTCGTCCTTGGGACTCCTCCGGACCGGAGCGAGCCGGGGGAGCATGCACTTCGAATAGGAAGGGACTCAATAATCCGAAGCCATACCATCATCTATGCAGGGAATCGGATCGGACATGGCTTTGTTACGGGTCACTATGTGTTTATCAGGGAAGACAATACGATCGGAAACGATGTTTCCATCGGGACTCACACTGTTATCGAACATCACGTAACCATCGGTAACGGCGTTCGGCTTCATTCACAGGTCTTTGTGCCGGAATTCTCGGTTTTGGAAGAGGGCTGCTGGATCGGGCCCAATGTGGTTCTGACCAACGCTCCTTATCCGAAGGCTCCGCGCGTGAAAGAATTCCTGAATGGACCTTGTATTTGCCGTTCAGCGGTTGTCGGAGCAAATGCCACCCTTCTTCCCGGAGTCGTTATTGGCGAAGGGGCGCTTGTTGGGGCGGGAAGCGTGGTTACCTGCAACGTGGCTCCCCTGACCGTGGTTGCAGGGAATCCCGCCCGGAAAATCAAGGATGTGGCGGACCTGAAACACCCTGACGGTGACAAAGCGTATCACCACGAGGCGTTCAATGTCTGACATGCCAATTCCGCTCGTCGATCTCAAGGCTCAGCTGCGTGGCATACGCACTGAGATCGATTCCGCAATATCGGAAACTCTCGATCAAACAGCCTTTATCATGGGCGATCGCGTCAGAAGGTTCGAGCGTGAATTCGCCAAGTATTGCGGGACATCTCATGGAGTTGGCGCAAGTTCGGGAACAACCGCACTCCACCTCGCGCTTGTTGCTGCAGGAGTTGGCCCGGGCGACGAGGTTATCACCGTATCACACACGTTTATTGCAACTGCAGAGGCCATTCTTCATTGCGGGGCGATTCCCGTTCTTGTGGATGTCGATCCTGAAACCTATACCATGGATCCGCAACGTCTTGAAGAAGTACTCACTTCGGCAACGAAGGCGATCATTCCGGTACATCTCTACGGTCAGTGCGCGGACATGACCGCCATCAGTGCCTTTGCAAGTACTCACGGCCTGAAGGTTATCGAGGATGCGGCTCAGGCTCATGGCGCAATGTGGGAAGGAAAGATGGCGGGGGCGATTGGCGAGGCAGGCTGCTTCAGCTTTTTCCCTGGCAAGAATCTGGGCGCCGCAGGAGACGGAGGGGCGGTTGTCACCAATAACGATCAGATGGCGGAGCGAATGAGTTCGCTGGCAAACCACGGACGCCAGACAAAGTACCTTCACGATGTGTTGGGGTTCAACTACCGCCTCGATGCCCTCCAGGCCGCCGTGCTCAGTGTCAAACTCAGGTATCTTGACGATTGGACTGATCGTCGTCGGGGGGCCGCGAAGCGGTACAACGAATTGCTGCGGGATCTGCCGGTGGAGTTGCCGGTCGAGCGCGACAGACACGTCTACCACCTCTATGTTATACAATGCGATCGCAGGGATGAACTGCTCGCATTGATGAAGTCTCGAAACATTTTCGCGGGAATTCATTATCCGATTCCACTGCACAAGCAGCCGTGCTTTCTTTCAGGCGAGGCTGTCCGCAGCGGACCGATGCCGGTGACAGAGAGAGTGGCGGATCGGATTGTTTCTCTTCCACTGTTTCCGGAGATAACCTCCGAACAACAGGAGCGCGTGACTGAATCGATTCACGATTTCTTTCGTGCGTGACAGAGATAAATGCAGGCAGATGTCTTCGCCTCTTTGCAACAATCAATCAGGCGATCCGGGGAACAAGCCATGTCCGTTGAAAACAAAAAGATACTTGTAACCGGAGGAGCCGGTTTCATTGGCAGTCATATTGCGGATGAAGCTCTTCGCCGGGGAGCGTCCCGCGTTGTTATTCTGGATAATTTTGTAAACGGTAAGCAGCAAAACATTGCTCACCTCGCTGGCGATTCACGCATAACCATCGAGTCCGGCGATGTACGGGACTTTGACACGGTTCGGCCTCTCGTTCAGCAGGCTGATATCGTTTTTCATGAAGCTGCCTCAAAGCTCGTGGTCTCTCGCACAAGGCCGAGAATTGACCTGGAAACGAACATTGTAGGCACCTTCAATGTTTTGGAGGCGGCAAAGGATGGAGGACAGCTTGTCGTCCATGCTTCGACCGGATCCGTTCTTGGCAGCAGCGAAGGGGAAATGCACGAGGACCATCCGCAGAATCCGACCACACTCTACGGAATCAGCAAGGGTTGCGGTGAGCGCTACTGTCGGTTTTATGCCGCGGAGTTCGGAGTTCGAGTCGCCATGCTCCGTTATTTCCATGTCTTTGGGCCGCGACAGGATTACTCCGGAGAAGCAGGCGTTGTAAGTATTTTTCTTGGCCGTGTCCTGCGAGGTTTGCCTCCGGTTGTGTTTGGTACCGGAGAACAGATCCGTTGTTTCACCTGGGTTCTCGATGATGTGGCGGCCAACTTCCTGCTCCTTGATAGGATTGAGGGCGACGAGTGCCTGGGCCAGGTTCATAACGTCGCATCACGGACACGCATCAGTGTTCTTGATCTGGCGAACACCATTATCGAACGGTTCGGACCGAAAGGGCTTGAAGTCGAGTTCGGTCCTCCACGGCCGGGAGAAAATCTTCGTCCCGTCCCGAACACGGAGAGGATTGAGAGACTCGGATTCAAGGAGTCCGTTTCCTTTTCCGAGGGACTTGAGGCAACCTGCGAGTGGGTAAAAAAGGATCTCGGTTTGTGAACAGGTATTTGTGCTGATCAGGAACGTGTCATAAGACAGCCGATCCATTTCGTGACTTCTTCGCAGCAATGGACAGCCACCGAAAGATCACCCTGTGGTCGGCAATCGCTGACTCGGAATCCGGTGAATCGCCTTGCCCGAGTGGCCTTGAAGGGATAACCGACATCCCATTGCATGCTCGCCTCTTCGCGGATGATTTTCCATCAAGTCCATGACAAAGTCCTGTACACAATATTCCGCGGTTGTTCCGGTTTACAATGAACTGGATTCATTGAATCAACTCCTCGACGAACTGCGGCGGGAGCTTGGCAAGCTGGAAGAGCCCTATGAGATGATCTTTGTCGACGATGGTTCCTCCGACGGCTCTTCAGAGGTACTGGACCGTTTTGCCAATGAGTACCCTGAAGTCAGGGTTGTTCATTTTGGCAGGAATTCCGGCAAAAGCGCTGCTTATACAGCGGGTTTCGAGGCATCGAAGGGCCGGATTCTTCTGACTCTCGATGCCGATCTGCAGGACGATCCCCGTGAGATTCCGCGCATGCTCAAAGCCCTTTCCCGCAATCGTGATCTCGTGATTGGCTGGAAGCGCAATCGCATGCAAAATGAGCTGCTCAAGAAGATACCGTCTTTTCTCTACAACCGGCTCAAGGGATTGTTGTTTGGTCTTCGTTTGCATGACTCGAACTGTGGTTTTCGTGCCATGAAGCGTGAGGTTGCCATGAACCTTCGCTTGAAGGGCGACCGGTATCGGTTTATTCCGGAACTCTCCCATCTTGAAGGCTTTCGTGTATGTGAGATTCCAGTGAACCATCGCGCTCGTCTTCACGGCACCAGCAAATACGGACCGGGACGTTTTGTAAGTGGTCTGTTAGACCTTCTAACGGTACGTTTTTTGAGCGGATATGGCACAAAACCTCTGCATTTCTTTGGGTGGCTGGGGTTTCTGTGTTTTGGCATTGGTTCACTGCTGGAGTTCTATGTGCTGATTCGTAAACTTGGAGGCTCACTCTTCCAGACGCATGTTGGCGCCATGATCATGGGTGTTTTCTTTCTCGTGGTGGGAGTTCAGTTCCTCGCAATCGGCTTGCTGGCGGAAATGATCAGCGACGCCGGGGAGTCCCACCCCGTTCATCGTGAGCGTGCAAAAGGTGAGCGGCGTGGAAGGTAGAACCATCCAGGATGGGCCTCAGACGACCAACCGGTTGAAGTTCCAGACGAAGAACCCCGTCGTGATTCACATGCTCGAAGGATTCTTTTCCGCCCTGCGGAAAGAGCTTTTGCACTTCAGGCCGGCAACTGTCCTGGATGCCGGTTGTGGTGAAGCGGAAACCATTGAACGTCTCCGCGACGTTATGCCTCCGCTTGTGGAGGGCGTTGATATCCGTGCCGACTGCATTGCCTTTGCAGAAAACCGTTTTCCGCAGTTTCGGTTTCAGGAGGGCAGTGTTTACGAGCTGCCCTTTGACGACCGGTCCTTTGATCTTGTTATGTGTTGTGAAGTGCTGGAGCATCTCGACTCCCCCGGCGAGGCACTGCGTGAGTTGTGCCGTGTCGCGCGCAAGGGGCTTTTGCTCAGCGTTCCCCACGAGCCCTGGTTTCGTCTCGGCAGTCTGGCGCGTGGTCGATACCTGAGAACATTCGGCAATCATCCTGAGCACGTGCAGCATTGGAACCTCACCACCTTCAATCGGCTTGTGAAAGGTATTTCACCCGGAGCACGCGTGAAGAGTGCTTTTCCCTGGATGATTGCAAGTGTGCCCCTGGGGTTGAGCGGGAGAAAACTCTAGGCCATGAGATTCGAGAGGTTCAGTAAATACTCAGTTGTTTCCGGTATCAGCTTCGGCATGAATTTCGGACTTACGGCGGCGCTTTGTCAGTTGATGGCTCTTCCCGAGGAGACGGCTTTCGCGATCGCTCTCGCATCCGTCTTTACCATGAATTTTCTGTTTATGCGCCACTGGGTATATGACGATCGTCTTTCCACGACCGACGGCATTCGACAATTTCGCTTCTGCATTATCGTGAGCTGCTTCTTCAGAATGGCGGAATGGCTCTCCTTCGTCCTGCTGAACTGGTTGTTGGTTCTGCACTATCTTGTCATCTTGACCATTGTGACAAGTGGGTCATTCACAATAAAGTTCTTTGTATACGATCGGCTGGTCTTTGCCTCCGGGAACACGGCGGCGGGGGACAAGAGGCTGGAGTCAAATACGTAAGAAACTGGCTTTGCCGCGTGGCGATCGGTGGATCGCCGCCCGGAAATTGAACACGGAGATGAGCAAATATGAAACACTCTGAACTCAGACGGGAGGTTTGTTTGCTCAATCGGCGCATAGTCGACTCCGGCCTTTCAATGCTGACATGGGGGAATGCGAGCATTGTCGATCGAGCGTCAGGCTGTTTCGGAATCAAACCGAGCGGTGTTGCCTATGATGATCTCACTGAAGACTCCATCGTCGTGCTGTCAATTGAGACAGGGGATAAAATCGAGGGCCCACTGAGACCCTCCTCAGATACACCTACGCATCTGGAGCTTTATCGCTCGATTCCCGGACTTGGAGCCATTGTGCATACGCATTCTCCCTGGGCGACCATCTGGGCTCAGGCTCGGATGGAGATACCGTGCTTTGGCACAACCCACGCCGATCATTTTTTTGGCCCCATTCCCGTGACACGCGAGATGCACCCCGATGAAATCAGGAACGACTATGAGCACAATACAGGCCGCGTGATTATTGAGAAATTCTCCAGTGACGGAATCAATCCACTGGAGGTTCCCGCCGTTTTGGTGGCTTCCCACGGCCCATTCGTATGGGGTAAAAATGGGAACGAGGCGCTCGACAATGCGGTGGTGCTTGAACAGGTGGCAAAGATGGCCTTGCAAACCGGCAGATTGAACCCTGATGCGGGGCCACTCAGTGAAGCTTTGCTTTCGAAGCATTTTTTGCGCAAACACGGCAAGTCAGCGTACTACGGCCAGCCCGACGAGCAATAGCTCGCTCCCCGATTCGTTTCTGATACCGGAGAGCTCTCATCCGCCAGAGCCTGTTCCCTCTTGTCACCCGGGACGGACAGCTCCCAGTCTCCGCGGGCTTCGCTTCATTCTGCTGTTCGTGAGGATTTGAAATGCCCCCGCGGAAAAAGGTTCGGCTCAGCATTGTCCTGCCATGTTACAACGAGGCACGTGGAATACGACGACTGCTGGATCAGTATAAGGAAGCCGGAAAAGGAATTCGCTTTGAACTGATCCTTGTGGACAATGGATCCACCGACGACACTCAGTCCGTTCTGCAGGACCTTCTTCCCGAGTATCCGTTTGCCCGTTGTGTGAGAATTGTTCAGAACCAGGGTTATGGACACGGGATTTTTACAGGACTCTCAGAGGCAAGAGGAGATATTCTCGCCTGGTCTCATGCTGATCTGCAGACTCATCCGAAGGACGTCTTTCGATCTTTGAGGAAATTCAGAAAGTGCGGTTGTCCCGCAAGGCTTGTTGTTAAGGGGCAAAGATACGGGAGAGCTCCGGGAGAATGGATTATCAGTCGCGGAATGGAAATCGTTGCGATGGTTCTTCTGAGGCGTTTTATCGGTGAAATCAATGCACAGCCAAAGCTGTTTCGAAGAGAGTTGATGGACGAGCTTGAGGATCCTCCTGTCGATTTTAATTTTGATGTTTATGTTCTGTACAAGGCTCTTCAGAGCGGTTGGAGGATATCATCCATACCGGTACGTTTTCCGCCTCGCGAGTACGGTGAAAGCAACTGGTCGGCGACCTGGAAATCGAAGCTTCGGACCATCACAAAAAGCATTCGTTTCATGGCTCGGCTCGGAGGAGGCGGTGTCAATTGACCTGGTGGTTTTTCGCTCTTCAACCTGAGCAGAGTCTTTACGACAGAGTTTCCCGGCTCAAGGAACAGGCGGCCCTTCAATGCGGACCACAGCTTTATCTCACGGACCCTCCCCATACCACGGTGTATCTTGCCTGCTATGAAGCGGCTGAGAGAGTTCATGAGGCCATGTCAGGTTTCTCCGAGTCACGTCCCGGTCCTCCAGAGTGCAGGATCACCGGATGGCATGTTTTTCAATCTGACCCTCTCACGGGGAACGATACCCTTGTTTGCAGGTTGAGCGAGGATTGCACGAACTCTCTTCGGCTTTTCCAAAAGAACCTGGTGGAGGCGGCGGCTCCGCTCAGAAGTATAGCCGGAACGGCACAGCGCTATGCAGCCCGTCTTGAAAAGCTGACTCAGCCTGAGCGTGCGAACATCGACCATTATGGATTTCCGTTTGTCGGAGATGTCTGGCAGCCTCACATAACAATCGCTTCCTTCGTTCCAGCGGATCTGGTCCGGTGTTTTCCCGTTCTTGAGGACGGTTGTCCGACTGGCGGCTACACCTACAGTACTCTGGTGCTTTATCGACTCAGGGACGGTGTCCCTGTCGTGGAGAGAACCCTCGCTCTGGAGCCATCCTAGTGCGCTTTTCCACCCGAGCACGGACTCTTTTTCGTCCTGCAACAACTGTTTCCATGCTTGCCAGCCTGGTAAGCGGGAAGAGGCGGGCCCCGCTTGGCATCCAGTTGCGACGCATTATCGCCTGGTTGTCCTGGCGGTACAGATACCTTGTCGGATTTACTGTCATCGGTTTTCTGTCGATTGCTCTGGAGGTGTTTCTCTGGATGAAGGTTTGGCCGGATACCTGGTCGCAGGATCTCGGCATGTCAGTGGCGTTTATGGTGGGCCTTGCCGCGGCATTCTATGGAAATGCAAAACTGAACTTTCGTGTCTCCCGTCGGTTCTGGTGGTATTCCTTCGGAATATTCACGCTGATTTCCTTCTTCAGCCTGGCGCTCCAGCTTGGAATCATGCACAATTTGGAAGACGTTTCGTGGGGTACTTTTCCTCTCTCGCGATTCGCCGTCTCCGGATCGCTTTTCCTGTTCATCTACTATCTTCACAGCCGATTTGCTTTCCGCCGATCAATGAAAAACCTCGGAATTGCAGTCTATGTCGAGCCTGACTGCAAGGTGTCGGATATCTATTCAAGCGTTGGTGATCAGTGTGACCATATTCACATAGATCTGGTCGATCACACATTTCGGGAGGATGCCGTGGTCGATCTGAAGGTTTTACGGAAAGCGAAACAAACCTGGCCCTGGCATCCTTTCTGTGCTCATCTCATGACTCGCCACCCGGTTCGGTGGATTCGGAAAATGTGGAAGCACGTTGATCTGTTCCTCATTCACCTTGGCATCGAAGATGATCCGATGGAAGCGATCGCGGTCTGCCGTTCCAAAAACAGGCTCGTCGGTATCGTGTGGAACTCCGGACAGAAGATTGGCGACATGCTTCCCTATCTGCCTCACGTAGACGTCGTGATGGTTCTTGGAATTGAGAAGCCCGGTTATTCCGGCCAGCCTGTTCTTCCACAGGCTTATCACTATGCCACACTTCTCTTTGAGCTGGCGAATCGATATGGTTTCGAACTGGCATTCGACGGAGGAGTGAACCGCAAGACGATCCATCAGATTCCGGCAAACATCATTACCTCGTCCTCAGCCGTACTCCAAAGCGAGAACCCGATCTTCTCAATCTACGAACTTGTCTCCGGTGGCGGGCGGCATGACAGCAAACACTGACATCAAGTCTCTCATTCGCGAGGCAATCTGGACGGTTGGAAAGACACATGACGAAATTGTGTCCGTCACTTTGGTGGGAAGCTTTACCTCCGGAGAAGGCCTTGATGGAATATCCGACATCGATACCATCGTTATTGTGGACTCGTTGAGCAAGCGTTCATTCGACCTCATTTGTGAGTCCTTCCGGCAGCGGGTTTCCCCCGTCGTCGAACAGGCGGGGTACAGTCTTCGCATCAACCCGACACTCGGGCCTCTAAAGTTTAACGATGCGCGAACTGCAGTTCTTCATTTGATGTTCTACACACGGGAAACACACCGAAGGCATGTGATTTCCAGCCCGTTCACCTGTCTCGACTGGCAAAATTCGCCAATCTTTATCAAGGAATCACTGAGGAGTGTTTATCCCGCCTGGAGGCTTCAGCCAAGACACTTTCTGGGAGCGAGGCGAAGCCCGAAGGAATACCTCGGAGACTTCCTGAAGAGCCGAATCGGCTATCGGAAATATGAGTTTGATCAGAATGGGCACAGCGAGGTGCTGTGCTATCAGGAGATGAGCACACGCGATCGCCACGAATTCGCCTATCACATCATGAAGTTTTTGATGTCGAATCTGTGCAAGCTGGTTCAGCGAATGGACGAGGCACCCTGTTCCGAGGATCTGCCACAAGAGTACTTCAGGAGTTTTCCAGCAGGTGAAAGAGAGTTTACCCGACTCTTCAGACTTTTGGAAAGCAAAAAACACTCACTTGATTTTGAAGAACCGGTCATTCGACTCGACGAAATCGTCATTTCGTTTGTCGAGGAATTTCAAAGGCAGTTCGAGCAGGAATTTGTAACGGATTCAACTGTGCATCTTGCAGTTCGGCACGCCCCGACCTCAATGAATCTATTGCCGTCCGGCGGGGTTGTTTTTCAGGGATGTCGCTCCAATCCATCCATCCTGCCACCCGACCCGGCGGCTCTCGAGGCACTCGCGGAGAGTCTTTCCGGGCACAAAATAGAGAAAGCGATTTGCTCGCCGCTCGCCCGTGCCATGGAAACCATTGATGCAGTCTCAAGGTTTCTGGACTTCGAGATGGTGAAGCACGTTGATCAGAGGCTGACCGAGATGGACTATGGTGATCTGGACGGCAGCCGGCTTGAGACGGCAAAAGCAATGTGCCCCGGGCTTTTTGCTGCCTGGGGTCGTGGGGAGGATCCTCCCTTTCCGGGAGGTGAGTGCTCTCTCGATGTCAGTCGGCGTGTTTTACCCTGCATTGAGGAACACTTGCATGCCGCCGCTCCGGCCGGCGTACTGGTTACACACAACGTTGTTTTGCGTGTATTGACGGGCCAGAGTCTGGGAGTTCCGATGTCGGACTGGTACAGGATCAAAATCCCTCACCTTGAGCCCTTGCGTATTGTGTCGACCAAACGTTTCGGAATCTTTGTGGATCTCGATTCCAACCAGGAATCAGACATGTTCTCCGGCTTTGCTTCTCCCGGGGGAGGAGTTGAGCGCTAATGGAATATCAGATTGTCGTACCGATGGCGGGCGAAGGACAAAGATTCCGAGATGCCGGCTTCAGCGTTCCCAAGCCTTTGATCCCCGTGGGAAATGTTCCCATGGTTGTTCGAGTCATAAGAGACCTGCCCGCGGCATGTCGTGTGATTTTTCTTGCGAGAAGCGCACATCTTGAAAATTACCCTCTTGAGGAGGAGCTTAAAAGAGAGGTGCCTGACGCCGTTGTTGTCCCCGTTAGGGAACTGACTGAAGGGCAGGCCTGCACAGTACGCCTCGCAGCTGACTCACTTCTGTCGGACTGTCCCGTTATCGTTGCGGCATGCGACAACACACATCTCTACAATCTCGAACTGCATGACCGACTGATGGCGCCCGGTGGTCCGGAGTGTCTTGTCTGGACCTATCGAAACGATTCTCGCGTTCTGCCCAATCCGAACCAGTTTGGGTGGGTCGTTGAGGAAGACGGTGATGTCATCCGTGTTTCCTGTAAGGAGCCTGTTTCAAGGAGACCGATAGCGGATCATGCCTTGAGCGGTTTTTTCACATTTCGGAGTCCGGCAATCATGATCGAGGGGATCGATGCTCTTGTGAGAAGCGATGAGCGCATCAACGGCGAATTCTACATGGATGTTGTGCCGAATCTTCTCATTGCCCAAGGGCACAGAGTAAGCGTCTTTGAAGTGGAGAAATATGTCGGATGGGGAACCCCGCAGGACTTAAGGGACTACAACCTGTGGGCTGAATACTTTGGCCGGACGGAGTCGGGTGGATAGAATTCCCCCCGTCTGGACAAGCCGATTCCGATCAGACAGGAACAATCAGGATGCTCTTCGAAATCGCCAAAAACAGTTTTTTTCTGCAGAATGCCGTCGTCAATATTGTAACAGGCATACATCCCTCCATCATGCATAATCTGGGCAAGATGGAAATCATCAAGAAAGCCCTGTTTCACTGTGAACTTGAAGACATCCAGGGGAGTTATTTTGAGTTTGGAGTGTTCGAGGGAACGTCACTTCTTGCGGCGGTCAAGGCGCATGGCGCCATCAAGTCGAAGATCAGGCGTCGATTTTATGGATTCGACTCCTTCGACGAGGGTTTCAAGTACTTTCAGGAGGATGATAATCACCCCTTCTTCAAGGAAGGCGACTTCACAAGCTCATTCAAGAGAGTCAAAAAACGGCTCTCTCGTTACCACAACATCAAGTTGATCAAAGGCTACTTTGAGAAAACGGTGAAAGGCCGGCCTCGGGAGGAAATCTGTGGCTCTGACAGATGTGCTGTCTTGTTCATTGACTGTGACCTGAAGGGTCCCGCCGCCATCGCCCTCGAATTCGCACGCCCACTCCTGCAGAAGGGCAGTGTGATCATTCTTGACGATTACTGGGCTTACCGCGGCTCGATGAAAAAGGGGACTGCTGGAGCACTCGAGGAGTTTCTGGGTGAGCACGGCGGGATTGAGGTTCGCCGGTATCACGACTATGGATACGGTGGTGCTTCCTTTATCGTCACCGCCTGTCCTGAGAACGAGGAGAAAGCCTCGTGAAGTATATCGTTCATCGCGTCAATGATCCGGACCGGCTCGAGTCGCTGGACCCCTCCATGGGAGTTGAAATCGACCTGAGAGACAAGGGAGGGCGGTTGATTATGGAGCACGACCCTTTCTCTGACGGCCCCGACTTCGATGGATATCTTGCCCGCTATCGCCACGACACGATGATCTTGAACATCAAGAGCGAGGCGATCGAATGGCGGGTTCTGGAGGAGATTCAAAAAGCCGGAACAGTTCGCGACTACTTCTTTCTGGACAGCAGCTTTCCCATGATCATGAAGCTCGTCGCAAAGGGCGAAAGAAGAGTGGCCGTACGCTTCAGCGAACGTGAGCCCATCGAATATGCGCTGGCATTGGCCGGGAAAATTGACTGGGTCTGGGTGGATTGCTTTACCCGGTTGCCTCTCGACGGGACATCCTATCCTCAGCTCAAGAAGCACTTCAAGATCTGTATCGTTTCGCCGGAACTTCAGGCCCACTCTCTGGATCGGATACCTGAGTTCGCACAGATCCTTGCCGAGATGCCGGTCGACGCCATCTGTACAAAGCGGCCGGAGCTCTGGGACGCGGCTCTGAACGGAAAAACACAGTAAGTTCATGCGGCCATGGAATCAGGAGTAACGTGATGGGACGCATCGTGGCAATTCTTCAAGCCTGCTACCGCTTTGTATCCCCTCGCCTGGCCATTGTCAGCCTCATGGCTGCGACTCTGCTGGCCTTTCTGTTTCACGTCGGTTTTCGAATCAACTACAACACTGCCCACATCGATCGCTATCACCAGGATGAGGCCCATACCATCTACTGGGGGATAACATACATCAAGGATGGGAAAATTCCGGCTTTCAGAGCTCTCGAAACGAGCCGATGGATTGCACGGAGCGCCTACCCTCTCGCTCTTGTCTATATGAATCAGAGGATGGGCGGCAATGTCTGGACCGATACATGGAATTACCCCGGACACCGATACATTCTTGCACGTTATATTCCTCAGCCGGACATGGCCGACCCGAACCTTCGTGACTTCTTCTATGCAATGAGATTGTGTTACGTTCTTCTGACGTTTGCCAGCTTCCTTCCCCTGTTCTGGATGGCCTATCGTTACGGCTATCATCTTGTTCCCTGGGGTATGGCTGTTTGTCTCGGTCTCAACATACCGACAATCAACGAACAGTCCATCTTCTACATCGAACCGTCCATGATCATCTTTATCAACCTGATGATCGCTTATTTCCTGTATTGCCTTTCGAAGGAGCGGTTTTCTCTCGGATTTTCCATCGTTTACGGAATTGCCGGGGCGGCAATGGTATGTACAAAACCATCAACCGTCTTTTATCTCTGCCTTCCTGTCATCAGTGTTTTCAACTTCTGGAAGCATCATTCGGACAAAGAGCGGACGCTTCAGATCTGTATTGGCATATTGGTTTTTGCCGCAGCGTTTTATTGCATCAATATCCCCGCATGGCAGAACAACATCATGCGAAACATGTTGATTCACGATGTAACATCAAATTTCTGGAACTACAGTACTCTTGGCAACGTGGAGCCCGGGCGTCCTCATTTTCTCAGGGTCTACCCTCTTCTCGCAGGCCTCTTTGGATTGGGAGTGTTTATGTTCTTCCCTGTCGTTATAGGGGGCCTTGTGACAGGAAAACGTGTGGATCGCATAATCCTCTCGGTTCTGTTGGGAATTTGCATGATCTCGATTCTCGCCCTGATCAAGCAGCGTTTTTTTTCCATCAGAAACTACGTGCCTTATTTTCCATCACTCGTTTTCGTTGTTTTCACCGCGCTTTCAATTATCGCACGATGGAGTCTTTCGCAAGCCGACGCATCGAGAAAATGGCTTGGTCTTGGGACAGTTGGTCTTTTTATTGTCATGTGTCTCTTTGGAATTTTCCGACAGTCTGGCGGCAGTGTTTCCGCATTCGCGCGTCAGATTCACCCGGACCCGGAAGATGGACTTGTTGAGCGTTGTCGTGTTATTGGGACGCTTGACGGCAACCTTGGTTTTTTCGTCGTTGGTGCTGACCGGGCTCGAAAAGACGAGCTCAGTCAGCACATCGACTTTGTGGAACTGGAGGATGTTCCTCCGTTCCTTTCAAAGCAGTCATTTCCTGAGTACATTAAAGAAACCGCTGCAACCCTGGCAGGCCGGAACGGTGTTCTTGTCAAAAGGACCGGCAATAATTTTCAGCTGACAAACTATCTCCTGCCCAGGCTGTACAGCAAAAACGAACAGTTTGGAGCTTACTACCTCTTCTACAGTCCCCGTGTTCTCGAAAACGAAGCTGCGCAAGAGCAATAAGCGCTTTCTTAACCGGAACGGACCGGAAGACGAACACCGCTTCTAGGTTTCCTTCTCTTCAGGCCTTTTGAGAAGCATGGCAAAATAGGCGGCCGTACGGGCGAGGATAATTCTAAACTCCAGGTAAGTGGCAAGCACGTACAGTCCTGGCGGAAAATACCTTGGGATCCATATCGGACAACCTGCAAACACGGCCCAGCTTCGAAGAAGATAGCGCAGGCGTCCGTAACCAAGCCGGGGAGCGATTTGAATGCCCACGCGAGCGCTGGTGAGAAGTCTTTGCAGAGCGGGCTTGTATGTTGTCTGAAAACGATGGATGACGCTGACAGATGGGTCGTAATAAATCTCACCACCTTGTGCGCGCAGTCGCGCGCTGAACTCCCAGTCCTCGCATGCGCGGAGCGATTCTTCTACAAACCCGCCAAGTTGCAGAAACAGGGATCGCTCGATTAAAACGGACATCATCGTGACAGACTTGACCCGCTTCGGATGATCTCCGAAAATAATCCGATGCCGAAAGTAAAGGTACGTCTCGATTGCATTGCTGAATCCATGTGATTGGACTCCCCCCGCCGTCACATCGCAGCCGCCGCGATGGTGAGCGGCGAGCATGCCGGAAATCCAGTCGGCGGGAACTGTACAATCATCATCGATAAAGAGAATGTAACGCCCTCTGGCCTTGCCCACTCCACGGTTTCTCGTGGGGCCTGGAGCACCACACTTGACCTCAACGATTTGAACACGATCAGAATACTTCGAGAGGATTTCAGCCGTCGAATCCGTCGAACTGTCATTGACAAATACAACTTCATAATCATCGAAGTTCTGGCCAAGAATGGATACGATGCTCTCCTCGAGGACGTCGGCGCGATTGTGCGTTGGAATAACAACGCTAACCAACGGGCTTGAATTCGCCACCGGTGTTTCCATGCAGAGTTTCCAGAAAGGAGCGGTTTTCCAGGTGTGGTTGGAATGAAATTGTCTTCGACCCCACTACTCTCCATGGCGCGTGAGAGGTCAAGCCTTGCGGCCGTCAATAGGGGTTGACTAACCTCCGCCTGTCATATGCACATCACTCATGTGAGGTTTTTATGCGATCCTTTGCCTTTCTTGCTGTTACGCTTCTTCTCATCTCATCCTGCCGCACCGCGAACGGACCGGGCCCGGTCGCTGAATCATCAGTTGACGAGGGCATGTTGCGAATCAGTTGGCGCCTTCAGTCCCAGGAAGATGTCTACGGCTTCGACGTGTACCGAGGTGACAGCGAGGACGGCCCCTTCGAGCGCGTGACACCACAGCCGGTGCCAGGCCATGATACAACCGCCGTTCCTCAGCAGTACGAGTTTTATGATACAGGACTCGAGGTGGGCAGGACCTATCACTACTATGTAGAGGAAATCACTTATAGCGGAGGGAGAGACACGATCACACCGGTTGTTTCCGCGTCGGCAAAACTCCGGCAACACTACCTCGACAAGGGGTATGAGGTGCCTTCTGCAGAGTAGTCAGGATAAAGATTTTATGAAGAAGCAGGCAAGTTGGCGGACAGCACTGAGTGTTTTTTTTCTCCTCATGGCGGTTGCGGCAAGAGCAGGCGATATTGCCTGGTTGACAGTCACGGAAAGTGGAATCCATCGCGTTACCGCTCATGATCTTGCCCGTATTGGCATTAACCTCCGTGATATGGATCATTCGCGGCTCGCTCTGCGAACAGAAGGGAAGCCGGTTCCTCTCTACATTGGTTTTGCCGTTGGCGACGAAGGCGGCGAATCCCCGATCATCGAATTTTATGGAGAGCCGTTGAGTGATGGGTACAATACCAGCAACTTCTACTCTGACCAACGGGTCTATGTCCTTTACTTAAGCGATGATTTTTCCGAATCGCTCCGATTTACCGAAACCGTGGCGCCGGATGTGGACCCGGAGGGGCCGGCACCCTTAATACGTCGGCACAGATGGGAAGTGTCTTACTTCACTCCTTTCTTCCAGCTCGTTGATGCGGCCCCGACGGATTACTTTTTCTCGCGCCAGCTTGACCTGCTGGACAAGCCTTGGGGAAACGAATTGAATCTGGAGGATTATGTCCTGCCGGACTTTTCCCGTAACGCAGGTGCCGTGACTCTGCGAATGAAGCTGTTCGGTCGAACCACCCTGGGCCTCAATCCCGATCATCAGGTCGCGATTGGTATCAACGACAGAATCGTTGATACACTGACTTTCGACGGAAATCGATCATGGCTCTACGAGAATTCGGAAATTGATCCGGATGCTTTCGGCGACGGCCCGTTTTCCCTTCGTGTTTTTATCCCCGAAGAGAGTGAGATTGACGATTTCATCAAACGTGAGTTTGATACGGTTTTCCTCGATTGGATCGAGTTTGATTATTCCTCGGCAGGGGAGATCACTGATGGCCGTTATGAGGCCTTCGCATCGCCTTCCGTTTCAGGTTCCATCTCTTCCGAGTTGATACTCCGATCCAGCGATGCAGCTCCCGAGCGACTTTATGATGTTGGTACCGGTCGGGTTTATGACCTGACTGACTCGCTCGGAGCAAATGTCTTCGTTACTCCGGAGTCTCACTTCGTTGCCGCCACTGGTGAAGCGGCAGGAAAGCCTGTCGTGAAAACCGCTTCCGGCGTTTCTGACCTCGTTGCGGCGGCAGCCGGTTCCGAACTGTTGGTTATTGCTTACTCCGACTTCATGGCTCAGTGCAGGCGATTGGAGGAACACAAGGAGCGGATCGGAATCTCCACCACAGTGGTCACCGTCGATGACGTCTACAATGCCTTCAATCACGGCCACAAGGATGTGATCGCCATTCGCCGCTTCGTTGAGAAACTTGACGATTCACCGGCATCCCTCACTCGATACCTGCTTCTTGTCGGAGGCGGAACCAAGGATCCCAGGAACAGGCAGTTCAAGGACTCGGGAGACTTCATTCCCGTTCCCTATTTCCGCACACCACATTCCCCTCCCTATGCATGGGACCGGTGGTATGTCCGGAACGACGATGACAAGACGTTTCGACTCTCAATGGGCCGCTTGCCGGTTTCATCCACCCGGGAGTTGGAAGGAGTCATAGACAAGATTATTGCAACGGACCTTGCGGTCCTGGAAAATCAAATGCAGGGAGACTCGCTTCTGATTGCGAGCGTTGAAAAGAATCTCCAGTATCAACTCGACA
Source organism: Candidatus Sumerlaeia bacterium (assembly GCA_028284075.1). Classification (GTDB taxonomy): domain Bacteria; phylum Sumerlaeota; class Sumerlaeia; order SLMS01; family JAHLLQ01; genus JAJFLJ01. The sequence goes on from JANQSL010000056.1 coordinate 68,168, forward strand.
GAGCGGCCGAAACCCTCACCGGACTTTACCCCGAAGCCGAAACCCGGCGCGTCTATGTGGTCGATGAACAGGACGAGCTGGAGGAGTATCTTCCATCCGTTCTTGATGGATTCAATCGCGGTAAACAATATGTTGTTTTCGCGGGCCACGGAGGAACGCGTGGATGGGGAACAGGGCCGGTGGGCAGGCGTCCGAAACGGCAGATGCTTGATCTGCAGGGTATTGATGAACTCGCTGCCAACGACAGATTTCCAGTCGTGCTGGCTGGAACATGCTATACATCAATATTCGATAGTCCGGAAGATATCGAGGTGATCGGACCCAAACTGCTCCTGACACCCGGCAAAGGCGCGGCCGCCGTCGTGGCACCGACTTATCGTTTGTCTCTCTCCGGAGCCACACAACTTGTTACCGGCTACTTCAATGCGCTCGAATCTGACCCATCCCTGACCCGGCTTGGCGATGCTGTTGAAAAAATGGTCGAAGATCTTTCAGATCCTCTCGCCCGGGAGATGATTGTCATTCTCGGCGATCCGACCATGTATGTTCGCCCTCCCGTGAACTCCGACACGGCCGCGCGATAAATCCCTGGGCTCATTCTTTCTTCAGCCGTGTTCGAATCCGAGCTGCAATCTCGGCTACTGTCTGTGAGTGTGGTTGCCGCCACGTACCTGTTACACAGTCATGAAAACGCAAAACCGCAAGCCGCCTGCGCAACAATTCTAGGTTCGGACGTTCTTCAAGTGACCGGCGCAGGGAATTGGCCAGGCTCTCCCTGTCCCATGCATGATCCGCCAGGCCGGAGACACTGTACACCGCCCTTCCAAGTGTAATCACAGGCTTTTCCTCAACAAGAGCCTCGACTCCGACCGTTGAGTTTACTGTTATCACTGTCGCTGCGTTTCTGAGCATCTCCTGCAGGTTGCCTGTCGCTCGGACGGAAACGCCCGGCAGTCTGCCCAACTCAGAGTAGTCCACTCGACCGACATCCATCGGATGTTCCTTGCAGACAAGATCGAGCGTGTTATCCACGCGCTTGACAGCTGCACAAACCTCTCGGACCAGTTGCTGCATGTCTTTGATCCACGGAGAATGAACGACTATTTGAGTGTCATCGTGAACCTGAAAAGGAAGGAAGACATAGCGCTTCGGCAGAGGAAGATCAGGTGCATTCGACTCACTGACAGCTCGCCGGGAGATTCTCCAGTCAGAAAAGCTGTTTCGTGCGGGGCTGCGTCCCGGAATGTTGAAAAAAGTCTGTGGATGGGTCGCCATCGCGGCGACTTCCCGCAGCTCCCATCCACTTTCAGAACTCCTGCAAGCGGGCAGATCGCTTTCATCGCGTGGAGGGGAATGCAGAGTACTCAGAAATTCTCGCACATCAGGATCATTTGAATTCAATTCCGATGCCAGGCGATCCCACTCTTCCAATGTGCGTTGCCGCAGAGAGTTACTTGCATTGATGCCGGCATGGTCCAGCTGAACAGTGTTTGGAAAAAAACCATTCTCCATATAGAACGTCGGGAGATCCAGATTTCGTGCAACTTTGACAGCCAGCCTGTGTATAAACGGATAACCGTTCCAAAGAAGTATACCGCTGATATCATTCTTTCGAGCGAGTTCTGAGAGGGCGGGCAGGTAGGAGCGGGCAAAGATGACTGCATTTCGCCGGAAAGTCTTCCTTCGAGCTCCCTTCAGTTTGCAGTATACGGTGTCAGTCCGAAGAGCTTCCTCCATAAAACGGTCAGATATGCGCACCCTGCGTAACGCGGTGGTTCTCCAGTCCAGTATGCGGCCTCCCAGTCCGTTGTTTCGGAGGATTTCCGCGTGAGAAGGCCACAGGGGAAGAAAATACACCTGCTGCCCGTAACGCTCGAGCTCGCGGGCAAGGTGAATGAAGAACGGATACATTTCAGCCAGTGGCAGAGTATGAATCAGCAGCCGGGACAAGGACACTTCCTCTGATCTGATTTGCACGAGGATCGATGGCCGCTGCCCCGTCGGGCAACGCCAGACATCATGAGAGCGTGACGGTCCAGCTGATTCGCCCTCGCGAGATTGCAAAAATCAACAGGTTCGATCCACACGTATAGACAATCGTTCCCGCAAGAAGCCCCAGGGGAAACGACATCAGGCCCATACCACGGTTGTGGAAAAACAATGATAGAAGCAGCTGAATCCCCAGAGCAACCGCCTGAAGGATGATGGCCGGACCGTTTCGTCTGCACAGCGAGAAAAAGAAACCACTGTAGTTCATGCAGCGGAATCCAAAAACCGCGCAGGCCACCTGACATGCACCGATACTCTCCTCGTACGCCGGGAGAAACCAATGGACAAAATGCGGCACTGCCACGCCGCCGGCAACCGCGAGAACTGTTGCAAGCGCCGCCACTCCTGGAAAGGCTCTCAGGACTTTTGTCGCAGCCTCTTTCGCACTGCCGGACCGGCCCAGTTGTTCGCCGACATCCGGTTGTAGAACTCTCGCCACGGCCTGCTGAATAACGGCTGAGTTGATGACAATCGTCGAGGCGATGGCATAAAGGCCCAGAGCTTTTGTGCCCAGTGTGATCTTAATGAGCGTTTTATCGAGGACTGCTGCGTAGGTGGTCATAAAGGCCATCAACAGCACAGGCCATCCGATTGCGATACAGCGGCGCACATCACCGATGGCAATACGTGGGCGTAGATGAATACCCACGATCGACATTAAAATAACAGCTTCGACAAGAGCCACTGCGACAAGACGGGTAATTCCTCCACGATAGTCAAAAAACGCAAGAGGAACAGTGACAACCGACATCACGCCCAGGGCAATGGCACAGCCCGCAAGGAGAACAAACCTTCTGTTTTGTACCGCAACCGTGCTCCAGAACTGATTGAGCAGGTTGAGAACGATCAGGGAGGCGGCACCCCAAAGGATCCAGGGGGGTATGAGACCTGTCAAAGCAAGAGGCACAGCGGCTGTCAGGACCAGCAGGGATGTAAAGAGCACATATGAGAAGACAGCATCCTGGCAGAGCTTCGCGTCGGCATGACTGCCTCGGCCACGAAGTACCGGGACGCGCTGAAGCATCCCGTTGGGAGCGCCGAGACCAACAACAGGTCCGTAGTCCGCATAGAGGCGGGCGGTTGCAACGAGACCCATTTGTGCGGGGCCAAGGATTCCCGCGACCATTAATCCGGCAGCCATCGACAGTGCTGATCGCGCGCTGTTGCTCCCGGCCATCAGGCCCGCAAGAGTCTTCCTTCCCGGGTTCCGCTGGTTTTTTTGAAAAAAGCTTCGCATGATTCACTAATTGTCGAGTGCGGTAACTGCTTCCTGACACCGGGGTGTGCAAGTGGAGCAAGCACGATCACAGCACCAGTGGTTGACCTCCATGAGGGTTCACCTTGTAATTGTTTCAGCCTCCGAACTTGCTGGAAGGAATCCGTCCCCATGGACCGCGAAGAGAGACTCAGGCAGTTTGAAGAGTGGTTCGGGCGTATTCACGCTTTGCCCGAGGCCTACGTCTCGACAGAGGGAGAGTCACAGCATCGGGATGTGGGAAGACAACTCTTTGAGGCCTCCGTAGGGTTTCTTGAGCGCCTTCCGCTTTCCGGCGAACCCGTTGTTTTGGATATCGGGATGGGTTACGGACATCACTGCCGGTGGTTTGCAGGGAAAGGTTGTCGGACCACGGGGATCACAACCCATCTCACGGATGCACTGCGCAGCCACGCTGAAGAGAACGGCTATGAGTGCCTTCCAATGGACATGCACCACCTTGACGGAATCGCGGACCAGAGCATTGACCTGGTTTGGAGCCATCATTCTCTTGAGCACTCTTACAGTCCGCTTCTGGCTCTGAGGGAATGGTATCGTGTATTAAAGCCAGGAGGTTACATTGCCGTAACGGTACCGCCACACAATGGCACCGTGGCCAGTGGACACTTCACGATGGGCTGGACGGTTGGCCAGTTGCTTTACCTGCTGGCTGTGGCGGGATTCGATGTGAGTGATGGATACTTCATCGAGGAAGGGTACAATGTTCGAGGCCTTGCAAGCCTGCCACGCACCCCTTCCTCAGAGGAAGGCGCGTCGTGGCTTCACATTCTCAAGGACAGGTTGCCGGAACTTGTACAGGCTCATATGCTGGATGCGCCAAGAAGCCTTGGCCGCTATCAGCTGAATGGTGAAATTCGTCATCTTTCCGGGGATTCCATCAGCTTTAAGCCCAGAGGAATTTCCAGAATTCTTGCCCGTTTGGGGATTGGTTCTCGATGAAAAACAAAGTTTTTCTAACGCTCGATTCCCTTCGCTGGGATGTGTTCGACGCTGCAAACACGCCATTCTTAAGCTCCCTTGGTACTTGGAAGAAGGCTCAGACTCAGGCGACCTATACGTTTCCCGCACACATGTCATTCTTTGTCGGCAAGCTTCCACAGACAACCGACAAAACGGACTACTATGACACCTCGGCCATACGCTTTCAACGCTTCACTGGACGAGCCATACGAAGGAAACAACTTTGGAGGCTTGGAAATCCGGAAGCTCCCCGTCCCGCCGCTGCAACCGTTGAAGGGGAAAACATCATCGTGGGATTTCGTTCACAGGGATACCGTACGATCGGCACCGGCGCGATGAACTGGTTCAACCCCAACCTGCCGGCGGGTCGATATTTGAGTGAGCCCTTTGACAAGTTCATCTTCTTCGAGGGACCGGGTTCATCGTCTCATCGCTCGGCACGCAGACAGGTCGATTGGGCGCTGGAACGAACAAGTGAAAGTGAAACACCCTTCTTCCTGTTTATCAATTTCGGAGAAACCCATCATCCCTTCTCTTTCGAAGGTTCCGGTTGGGAGGAGGAAAAGAAAAACCCCTACGGTGATGCCGGAAAATGCTGGGATCGCCAAAAGGCATGTCTTGAATATCTTGACGGTGAGATTGAGCGACTGCTGTCCGGCCTCCGTGAATTCGATCTTGTCATTTGTGGGGATCACGGTGAGGCAATGGGTGAAGACGGTCTGTGGGGTCATGGGTTCGCACATGAAACCGTGCTTGATGTTCCGCTCCTGATAAACGTCTGCTCATAGCAGTGAAACATACCTGCGGCCGCGTCCGAGAGCCGGATAAACTCTATTTTTGAGCCGTCTGAACAGCCTGCATAATGGTGGGCACAATGCGCGAGGCAAGAACCACTTCTCCCGACTTTGCCGCCGCCACCGCGAATCGAGGCTGTTCATTCAGAACGTGACCAATACTTTTCCCCGCAAGCTTTGGTTTCCCGTTCTTTGCAAGAAACCCGTTCTTTCCGTTCTTCACGAACTTGCGATGATCCGCCACATCGGAAACAACAACCGGACAACCGCACGCCAGACTTTCAAAGAGGCTGATCGGTGTTCCTTCGAAATTGGTAAGAAGGACCGAAACATCCGCGGCACGAAAGAGAAGGCCCACCTCTCGCCGGTCGAGGACTCCCATGAGCCGGACCGAGCGATCAATTCCCAGCTCCGCAATCTTGTCTCGGACGCGCTGCTCTTCCTCCCCGGAACCGGCCAGGCAAAGAAGGGCATTGGGGTGAGATTGAAGGAGATGCGAAAAAGACTCGACGACTTCGGGCACTCGTTTTTGTTTGTTGAACCTGCCAACATAGGCAACGACCGGGCTGTCCGGAAGCTCCAGTGCCTTTCTGGCCTCCTCTCTTGTTTCCCGCGGAACGGTATGATCCTCAGCGAATGTTTGAACATAAACGAACTTGTGAGCATACCTCGGAAACCGCCGGCTGAAGTACTGAAGCATCTCCTCACTGACGAAAATCGTTCTGTCTGCCCGCCTCATTGCCAGCCGGTCCGCCAATTGATAAAAGACTCGCTCGGCAGGCCCCAGAAAACGCAGCTCATGCTGTCGCGCAACATGGCAGACCAGAACCAGTGGCATTGTGGTTCGCCTGAACACCCAGGGAAGCACCGTATCGGCCGTATGGAAAAGGAGACAGTCGCTCCCTCTTTCGATCCGTGCGCGCCAGCGGTACAAAACGCAAATCACGCGAACCAGTTCGGAGCCGATTTTCCTCCGGGGTACCTTTGTGAAATCCCGGACAACTGTGTTGGGGAAATCATCGGTTCGTGGATGCCCGGCACTTCTCTGCCAGTAAACGAACCGAAACGAGGAATCGCAGTAACGCAGAAGTCCCCGGATATAGGACATAATGCCACCGACATGGGCCTCGAACAGATCGTTGTAATAGACGATTGATATCTTCATGGGGACTCCGCCGCCCGCCTTGCCCTTGAGATGTTCCACGACGCTGAGCCGACTGCACCCAGTAGTCCCACCGCTGAAGTGTAGGGGAGCGGATGCATCATGTTATGGGCAAGGTAGGCCGTGAAAGCCAGGAGGATGGCAACCATGATGGCTCTTGAACTCACATTGGTTGAGAGAAGCGTTTCGCGCCAGACTCGAAAGAAACCCATCGACCAGATTCCGACAAATGCCAGAAGGCCAAAGAGTCCCGTTTGGAGGAAAATATTGATTGGAGTGTTGTGCACCGTGTTTCCGACGAGGTCGAAATTGACATTGTATGCGCGAACCTCGTCTGAACTGCTACTGATTCCAAGCCCGAAGAGCCAGTGCTGCCTGGCGAGCTCCGCGGCCGCCTGAAACTGCTTCACACGCATGAACGCTGAGCTTTCCTCCATGGTGAAGGCTCCAATGTAGTGACTGATAACATACCCCGGCAGCATCAAGGCACCCACAAGAAGCATGGCAATTACACACGAACTCCAGATAATCCGGTTTTTCGTGAAAATCATCGCGTTGACGAGCAAAAGAATACCGGCGGCAATAAGAGCACTGCGGGTATAGCTAAGATAGATCGTCAAAACGAAGATGGCAGCCGATCCCAGCAGAAGCAGGCGAAACACGCGACCCCGGATTGCCTGTAGCAGGCCAACCGAGATTCCCAGTCCGAACAATGGAAACATAACGAAAATTGCCGGATTGTCCGAACCGCCGGCGTAACGCCCGACCGCTTCGCCACCAACGTGGGTTATCCGGTTCAGAGTCGATGGGAGAAGAGAAACACCCAGTGCCTCCAGTGAGATCAGTGTTGAGATGGCCAGAATCGAAAACCAGAAGGCAAGACACACCGCCAGGACATGAGACTCTTTTCTGAGCAATGAGGCTCCCAGCAGAGCCAGCACAAGGTAACTCGATATCGAAAACAATGCCACCATGGACTCGTCGGGCGTGTTCGATTGGGGGAATGACAACGCCGCAAAAACCAGAAACAGAACAGCCGGAATATTCGCGGGCGTTGGCCGGATATCCTCAATTCGTCCCGAAAGGAAATGGAGCAATCCTGCCCCAAGACAGAAAGCTCCAAGGACTTTTGTCAGACCGATGTTTGAGCCCGGGAGCATTTGAAAACCCTCCCAGGGCAGGAGCAGCGCAATAAGAACAAAGATGCTGACAGGGTAGAGAAAAAGTGGAATGGCAACAATAACTGCCGCCACAAAGACCAGTGGCAGCAGTGGATTCTCAAGTTTGAGGATTCCCGCCGTGATCAGAGGCGGTATCAGAAGGAACAGAAACCAGGCCGTTGGAGGCATGGTTCCGGCCGGTTTCCCGGAAAAGCACGTGCCTGATTGGCCTGGTTCGCCAGCCACCGCCGAACGACGCACTTTACCGCGGTCTTGCAAAGGCGAGATAACCTTCCACGATCAGAACAAGGAGCGCAGCGAGGCAGAAGGCGGCAAATGCGGCAATCATCGCGGCCGTGACTCTTCCCCGCGGCTGTGGCTCCGCGTTTCCGATGGCGGAAGCCAGAACACGCAACTCAGGCGCGGACTCTGCCTCTGCCAGTTGAGCACCAAGAACCTTTTTTCCAAGTTCGGTGTAGACCGCGGCTTGTCCTTCCAGTTCGGTGTCGGATTTCTTCTCCGTCCATTCGACCAGTTTTTCCAGTCCTTCCACTCGCCCCTGCATCTCATCCGTTACCGACTCCAGCTCCGCTTCCTGAACTGTTTCAAGGGCTTCAACTTCCGAGTCCTGTCGGCGGATCAACTCATCCAGCCGCTTCTGTGCCGTGAGGAGTTCAGAGTCCGCCGTCCTGTATCGTTTTTCCCCGGAGACGATCAGGGTGTTGAGCGTTTTGAGCTTCTCTTCCGAAGCCGCAAGTTCTGATCTTGCCGTTTCAAGGAGGCCCGCGACATCCGTGTAAGCCGGATTGATCTCCTCTCCAACCACTGTTCTTTCCTCCGAGACCTCACCAAGGAGAGATAAAGCTGTGTCGGAAAGGCCTTTTCTCAGTGCGAACTTTGGTTCCAGAGAAGCCACACTCTCCTCCAGTGAGGCAACCTGCTGTCTGTGGCCCGCTGCATCCGCCGACACCAGGTCTTTTTTGATGGCAAGCGTCTCGAGAGTCTCGATCAATCGCAGTTTTTCCTGGTCGAGAGCGTCGATTCCAAGCTCGATTTCCAGATCGAGTCTGGCGTTTGCATGACTGTCCTTGAGATCTCGTATTTCCTGCAATTGATTCGAAACAAGGTTCGCAACAGCAGTATTCTTCTCTCGAATTGCCTGTGCCATCCGTTCGCGTCCTGTCCCGAACTGCTCTGTTGCCTGCTCGATTCGAGTATCGTACTCCAGTCGAACGGACTCAAACTCATCGGACAGAAACTCGCGAAGCCCCTCCACACTCGACACACTGTACACCTTTGACATTTCAACGGTCAAGTCAGCCCATTGATTGGCGAGGTCGGCCGCTTTGTTCGGATCGCTTGCCTTGACATTGAGCTGAAGAGTTGGCGAATGCACGATGCTGATGTTTGTTCGTTCGATAACGCTTGTCGATACAAACACGGACTTCTGAATGGCTTCAAGTTCGACAGGAGTTCCATCCTCGGATTTCCAGTCGGCTTTCTCTCGGAGCCGCAGGAGCACCGGAGGGCTTTGAGCCACGATGGCGTAATCCTGAACTGTCAGACTTTGCGGCATCATGGCAGTGATATCGTCCTGCCGCTCTCCTCTCCGTTCAAGAGGAGATGAAACCACGAGGAGAGCCCGAGCCTCATAGGTTGGTGGTTTGCCCGAGAGCGTCAGGAAGGTCAGAATCGCCGTCACTCCGGCGATACCCGCCGGAACATACCAGCGCCGCAGAAGAAGAGCAAGAAGCCTGTACGCTCGCTCAAGAGGCAGAAATTCGTCAATCCGGCTGTTTGCCATGAAGCGCACTCTCCTTCCACAGTGATCTCACAAACGGCGCATGAAAGGGATGGTGTTCCGCCTTGGGCGAGGCACCGCAAGAGAGAAGTTTCATCCCGGGATGCCCACGAATGTGCGGCAAACGGTGAGTCGTGATTTCAGGACCGGCTCGCGACGAAATCCCGAAGGCAAAATGCGAAATGGCGCCGGCGATGCACAACCGCAGTGAACGACCTGAGGCCCGAATCCGGCGGACAGGTTGTCTTGTCTTACTCTTGCTTCGTTTCCTCCTGATCAACTCCTGACGGGTTGTCCTCGTGAGAGGCGCCCGAAACCGGACCAAACACTCCTTGTCCCTGTTGCTGTTCCCGGCCACGAGTCCCCGGTGCCCTTGAGGCACCAGACCAGCAAGAGCCCCGCCCATGAAGATTCTTGTCACCGGTACCGCCGGATTCATCGGATATCATCTCGCCGAGAGTCTTCTCGCTGACGGCCACCAGGTGGTCGGAGTCGACAATCTCTGTCCTTACTATCCCGTGCTTCTCAAGAAGGCCCGCCATGCTCGCCTGGCTGGTCAGTCAGGCTTTCTCCCTGTCATCATGGATTTGACGGAAAACGAACGACTGCTGGAAGTGGTTCGCGGAGAAAAGATTGAGATCATTTGCCATCTCGCGGCTCAGCCTGGTGTGCGTTACTCCCTTGAGCACCCGTTCGAGTACGAAGCCGCCAATCTGCACGCTTTTCTGAGTGTTCTTGAAGCCACTCGCCAGGCGGGTCTCGAGCGCCTTGTTTATGCTTCCAGTTCCAGCGTCTACGGTGGAAACACCAGGCTGCCGTTTTCCGAATCCGACCCGGTGGAAACTCCCGTCAGTCTCTACGCCGCCACCAAACGTGCCAATGAACTCATGGCACACACATACACACACCTTTACGGATTTCGGACCGTCGGCCACCGTTTCTTTACTGTCTACGGACCATGGGGACGTCCTGATATGGCGACATGGATTTTCGCCGAAGCCATTCAGCACAACAAGCCCATCAAGGTCTTTAACCATGGCAAAATGAGACGGGATTTTACATACATCGACGACATTTTGTCCGGTCTGAAGGCCAGTCTTTTCGAACCGAGTCTCGATCAGTACGAATTGTTTAACCTCGGCGGCCACCGGTCCGAAGAGCTGCTCGATCTGATCAGGGCAATATCCGATCATCTTGGCAAAGAGCCTGTCATGAACATGATGCCGATTCAGCCGGGTGATGTGCCTGCAACTTACGCCGACGTGGAGAAAGCCAGCGCGAAACTCGGTTACGCGCCTCAAACGGCCATGAATGCCGGTGTGAAGAAGTTTATCGACTGGTTTCTCGAGCACCCGGACCTGACGGAACAGGTCCATCGTGAGCGCGGTGTGACATTCGAAAAATAAAATCGTTTTTGGTTATAAAATCCGATTGTATTCATGGCATTTCCGTGGCCAGGGAGGGCTGACATGGCCTCTTCGAGAACTGGAAACTCCGTGGCGGAGCCGGAGAGCTTGCAGCCGTGGGACTGACGGTGATCGCCTTGTGTGCCGGCAAGATGACCGTGGTGGCAGCCGCCTGCAGAGGGAGTCTGATGGATCTCATCTTCTTTGCTTTGGCAATCGGTGCTGCGTTCAAGACTCCGGCACAGGCGGGTGAATCGTTTCAACGTTTCCTCAGAGGCTTGTCGTTGAGGAGGGCAAGAGAGAGGGCATAGATCTTTACATTCCTCATCATGGCTTCGATTGCGACCCGTTCATCCGGTTCATGAATCAGGGACGGCTCATCCGGGTCCAGAATCGGGCCGAAAGCCACGCAATTGGGGACCGCCTTGGCATAGGTTGTACCGCCAACGGCCTGGAGTTCTCCGGGCCTGCCCGTCACTGTCTTGAAAGCCGTGCACAGGGCGTCGATAAACGGTTTTGTGTCAGGGGCTTCCGCATCCATATGGATGGGATCCATCATTTCGCCTTTGCTTTCGATCGTCAGGTTCAGATCCATCTGAGATTCGAAGGGCTTAAGGGTCTCTCTGATTTTTTCCAGTGCCTGTTTTGACGTTATGCCCATTGTCGGACGGATGTTTAACAGCACACGTCCGCCGGTCGGACGTATATCGGCAACTGTGAGGCAGACAGTCGTTTTGCCAACGAATCCATGTTCCATTTCAATACCCAGCGGTCCACCGTGGATATCGGAACCCGCTGCGAATGCCAGCAGGGCGAAGTTTCGCACCGGCTGCGGCATTGTTTCAATATCTCTGATGAAGTTCAGGGCGTCGAGGACGGCATTGTGTCCCTTTTGCGGCGACGAGGCGTGGCCCGATCTGCCGATGAAGGAGACCACGGCCTCGAATCGGTCTTCGCCGATTTCCCTTTCACGACCAGGAACCATGGTCACGTTTGCGTTGTCGTGTTCGACCACAAACTCCGTTGTTGCGCGGACAAGCTCTCTGAGAACTTCCGCGCGCTGAGCCTTTGGAAACCGGACCGTGAACTCGCAGGCGGAGGGGATGACGTTTTCCCGTTCACCACCCAGAATCGAAACAAACTCCAGTTCCGTTTCAGCATGACGACGCGTTTTCGCCCAGTCCGCGCCGATCAGGACATTCAGCATGCCTTTCTCGCCATTGATGATGGGAAAGTCCGCGTCGGGAGTGAAGGCATAGTCCGGTGCAGGCGCGACACGGCGGTACGTTTCCATGTCGCTCCAGTTACCTGTTTCCTCCATCGTGCCAATGACCAGCTTGACTGTGCAGGGCAGTTGGATTCCCGCTGTCCTGACGGCGTTCATTGCATGAAGCGCCTGAATCATCGGGCCCTTGTCATCCTGAGCACCCCGCCCCCACACGCTTCCGTTTTCCACGGCTCCGCTGAATGGGGGATGAGTCCATTGTGCCGTTCCCGGTGTAACCACATCAATGTGTCCCGCAATTGCCACGATGGGGGCGTCGGGATCGCGGTGGCGCCAGACGATCTCCGCCACGACACCCTCGATGATGCGAAAATCGAAACCCATGGACCGGGCACGCCCCGCAAGCCACGAAAAGCATGCAGGCACTTCGCGTTCGTAGAGCTGCTGTTCTTCCGCGCTGCCGCCGCTGACCGTTTTGAACTGCAGGATCCGGGATGTGTCGGCGATAATGGCCTTGCGCGCGCGTTCAATTTCTTTCGTCAACAGATCGAGCGTTGAGTTTGCGGAGTCGGTCATG
>JANQSL010000060.1 GCA_028284075.1 Candidatus Sumerlaeia bacterium
ACGATCCCATGTCACCTGTACTGGCCATGGCACCCCCTGACAGACCCCAGATCGACACCGGCCTGACTGATCCCGGTGTGACGATCGCATCAATTGACATCGACGAATCCGACGGATTCGATGGCGATGGCGACGATCTGCACACCAATGAAGCGCGCGATATACCAGACGATCCTGCAGGCGGGGGAGTTGTCCCCGTGGACTATGGAAACGATGAGGTGGATGATAGTAACCTCTCCGCTCCTCCATTCAAGGCTCTCAAGCCGGGTGTGGTCATCTCATACAACAGCAGCAACGGAACAGCCGTTGTTGATGAGCTGAGTGCAGAGGACTACACTACAGTAATAAAGAGGCATACCGATATTCGAGTTTTTCCAAAGACCGACCTTGTTGCCGATGACAACTTGTGGGTGGTCTACGATAATGGTAACCCCGGGAGTTCAACCGTATGAGTAGACCAATTGCCGTCTGGATTCCACTGGGAAGCTTTATCGACATCACCGAAGCCGGGACCTCAGGAGTTTGCTCCGGAGGCACCATAAATGGTGCGCTGGCTCCCACGGTTGCCAATAGGGACGGAATTTTCCGGAACGCCATCTCCGGCAGATTCCAGGAGGCTGTTGATCAGATTCCGGGGCCTGAGGAATTCTCCATCCTCGGGAACGGCAACCATCGCGGAATGCTTGTCAATGTCTGCATGGCGGGAAGAATCAATGAGACACCGTTTCGTGTCTGGTTCGATCCGGATCTTGCCGGGCCACTACCTGCCTTTCCAAAGGACCATCCCACATCTTGGGCGATGGACGATCACTGGGTTGATACGATGTTTGATATCGGCTGCTCAGGGCTCGCGCTGTGGCCAGACTCTAACGGTGGTAACATTCTGCTGGTATTGGAGAACAGTGTCCAGGTCAGTGCGTACAAAGGGCCGGGCTGGGGGTGCTCACTCGCGGCGCGCGCAATATGGGACCCCACCATCAAGTGGATAGACAAGGAGCCCCTCACTCCGTCGGACCCGAGTGATGACGATGATAGGCCAGTCTATGTCAACGGAACGAGGCGGGATCGCTACTCCCTCGTCCAATGGCCGTATGGGACAAACGATGCACCGGACTGGACACCTGACGCATTGGGCGAGATGTCATATCGTAGCACATCCAAACCGTGTTGGATATTGAGCAACATCACGCCGCCTTTCCCTGAGCTCAACGCAGCGGATGAGCCCCTTGGGTTCACCGGATCAGACACTGTAAATGCGTTCAATATGGGATTCGATGTCTACATGCTCAGAGGGCAGGGCCTGTTTTGGTTCACTCCGAAAAACGGAGAACACTACGACCACCATTATTACAGCTACTGGAATGACCTCATGCCGCAAGAGGTCGACGCTTCAGCCAACTTCTTCATGGGCAAACCTCAATTCGCCGATCCGAACAAAGCGGGAATCAATGCTGGCTCCGCTGGAGATTGGGCCAGCTCCTTTGACCGGAGCGTGAACTGGCATCATTTCTTCGGCTCCTGGTACAACAATCAAGAGATGACGAATTTCTCCGCGAACTTCCCATATCTGAACGCGGAAACTGAGTTCGCATATCCTAACCGATTGATGCCCGGACTTGGCTATGACGGAAACAGTGTGAATACTGTTCACTATACACAGCAGTGGAACACCTGTAATCCCTATGTCGCCCCGCACGTCGGTCTTGATGCCGAGTTCAGGCTTCCTTACCTCGAATTCAATCGACCGGCTAAACTCGATATCCTGCCGCCCGGGACCGTTCTGGAAAGCGCTACGGCTGAAATCTTTGTGACTGGCACTGCCCGTGTTGAATTCGATGTGCATCACTATCTCGAGAAAGGACCCAATCGGTTCTTCTTTGCGAGGCACCCGACCGAAGGCGGAACAACACCACAGGGCAATGTCGGTGATTTCGTTGGATGGAAAGTGCTACAGAAGAGCACCGAAGGGGCGGGAACTGGAGATGGTAGGGAGCAATACGTCCGAGTGCATCAGGCCATCTCTGAATGGACAAGCACAGGCATAAAGTACAAGCTCAATAACACCCATGTGAAGCATGATGACTACGAATCCATCGTCACAACCGAGGGTGGAACTGCTCCAACTACAAGCACAACTGACCCTTACACGGACCCGCCGAATTGGATTCCCAAAGCGGTGCCGTGGTTCCCGGATGGTGATTCGAGATTGAGCAATGGGCCGGAGCCGGTTACAGCACTAACGGGCCTTCGCGTCAAACTCGCATTGATCGGAATGCAGCCTCAGAAAGAAATTCTCGGCGGCACTCCTAGCGATCTGACGGTCGAGCGAACCATCAAGGAAATGGAACGCAATCACCTCTGGCACTCGCCGAATTTTGATTTTGGACCTGAGGACTGGGTCATGGAGCATACAAATCCTCCGGCGACCTACACGGAAGACGATCCATTTGACAACGAATCATATCACAATCCGGATAAAGCCTTCAACACTTACACTTACTACGCTGCAAACGAAAGTTATCTGACGCAGATGAGGAATCATGCGGACGTGAGTGATACGGTTGGCGACCTTGAGGATTTCCGATATCGTTGGCTCGAAAGCTGTGACCCTCGCGTCGATTCCGGCAACGGCCGTGATCAAGTCATATTCCCCGGCCAATGGGAGACGGCGAACATCGATTCTCTGATGCAGGCTATCCTTGATGATGCTCCAAAGACAGCCACGAACGAGTGGGGCGAGACGTACAACTTTCGACACACCAGATACCGACTGATGCTTTGCGCTCCTGGTAACATACATTTTCAGGCACAGACTTCAGACGGGCACTATCGGAACATCGGGCCTCTGTTTACTACGATGCTTCCGAAGCACATCGGGTTTCCTGCAAAGCAGACGGATGACTGGTATCTTGATAACCCGCAGGACCCGCCGGATGCGACAAGCGAATCGTGGCAAATCAATTACCGTGACCTGATCTATCAGAAGTTTTCGACGTTCCAGATCCGGAACATCGTTGCCAATCTCAGAACGCCTGGTGGCCGTCGCGTGAAGATCACGATAACAACGCCGTGGGACGCCTAGAACGGTCACTCAGACACACACTTTCTGACAAAACCGACATTTCCCTTGCGTAATGCATGTTGGGTGCACATTTGGATTGTTCTGTATAGTATGGAAAGTGAAGTCGGATATGAAACGAGTCACACAAAAGGAACTGCAGAAGCTGTCGATTTACGCGATGGTAGCCTTTGCAGCACGGTGCGCACGCCGCGTTCAGCCTCTCTTTGATGCGTGGGGCGACGATGAAGAGGTTGCAGCGGTCGAGAGAGCCATAGCGATTGCGGAGCAGTATTCCCAAGGAAGCTCTGTTGAGGCTGCCACTACTAGTAATACTGGTTCTGCTCATTCTTTTGCTGCTCGTACTGCCGCTGTTTATGGTGCTGTTGCTCGTGCTGCTTTTGCTGCTCGTGCTGCTGACAGTGCTTATGCTGCTCGTGCTGCTGTTGCTCGTGCTCGTGCTGCTGTTGCTGGCAATGCTGCTGCTTCTGCTCGTGCTGCTGACAATGCTTTTGCTGCTCATGCTGCTGTTGCTCGTGCTGACTATGATCAGCTTCTTGAGGCTTTCGAAGGGAAAGATGATGCAATCGTACCGCATAATTTCTTCGGACCCCCTTGGCCGGATGGAGAACCCGAAGGATGGCAGGAGGCGATTGACAAGATACGCAAGGCGCATAGGGAATTTTACCTGAAGCTCTCTTCCGAGCGTGATAACCCCGATGCTTCGAGTTCTTCAGAGCTTCCATCAGCGTCAGGTGTCGCAGAACCAGAACCTCTTTTCGATCTCGTAGTCGAAGGAGATGTCCCACCTGAACTTGTCCAGCGATTGGTGATGCAGCTGTCAGCCCTTCATGAGATCACACAGGGTGTGCCGTTAGAGGTTGTTCGTGAGGAGTTTCAACCGGCAAGGATCGCTGGGGAAGTATCATCATGACAGGGTTCTTCCGTCGAATCAGATTGGGGTCCGGCCAGAGGAAGAAGAGGCACAAGAAGCCTGACTGTGAACCAAAGAATTGGTTTCAGTGGATTGTTGACAACGTCAAAAGTATATCACTGACGAGTTTTGAACTTCAAGAAGTCGACAAGGAACTCAGCAATGAGCAGGTTCGTACTGGTGTCGAAAAGGCAAAGCTGGAAATAGAGAGAATTGAGCAAGACCTTGCGCACGGAAATTTGCAGGCTGACTTGACTCGATCACAAGCTGATCGGGAAAAAGCTACAGCCAAGCGAGAACGAGCTCAAGCATCGAGCATTCAGGCCGAGCAGCGTAGAGAAGACAGAGAAAGCCAGGTCGCGGTTCTTTCATCCATTGTCGACATTATGCAGAAAGTCGCGACTATCGAAGATCCTGATCTCCGACGCATATGCACAGAGTATATTCAGAATCTTGGGCGAACCCCAGATGAGGTTATTTACGGTTTGGAACAGACGCTGAGCATGATCAGCGACATGGGAGGGAAAGTATCGCTGCGGCCAATTGAGGATTCCGTGAAGGAAACGGAAGCATCCTCAACGGCGCAACCTGCAGGACAATCGGGTGACGACTGATTTCTCAGAGCAGTTTCAACTCCACAGTATTACGGGCTCCTGATTAGGCCCTTTCATGAAGCGCCCGTTTCGGTTCGCCTCTCCGACAATCTGCCGCTTACGCCCCTCCCCGGCAAAGCCCCCGATACCAAATTGGCATCAAGATGATGCCGGAGAGGCATCATAGATGGAAAGGTCAAGTGGGTTGCAGCAAGCAACGAACGCAGGGATTTCAGTGTGCCCAGAAACGGCCCTTCATTCGGGCTCATTTCCGTCTCATTTGGGCGAAACCGGGCACACAGAAAAAGAGGAGATTGTCTTGTAAGTCTTTGGAATTCAGTGGCTCCCCCGGTTGGACTCGAACCAACAACCTACGGATTAACAGTCCGCCGCTCTACCGATTGAGCTACAGGGGAACAGGGAGACGGGATTGTCCCCGTCAAAGGGACGCGTTCTGTAGCCAGACCCGTTTCCCAGTGCAAGCCCTGATTTTTCGTCCGTTGACTTTCCTCCCGAGGAAATGGCGAAAGCCTGATTTGGCTGAGGTTGGAAGTGGCGGGGGAAACGGCTTGCGTGGTATGGTGAGCAGGTTGACTCTCAACTCACAGTTGAGGAGCCGGCCCGCGGATGATCACCCTCGAAGACAAAATGAAGGTCAGCACAACCGGGGCTCCCGTGGACGACCCCCGGGCCGTCAACGAAGTGTTGGCGCTTCTGGACTCCACATGGCTGGATCCCACGGTCCATGCCAGACCAACCCACTACAATATCGCCACGTCCGTTGTCTGTAACATCAAGTGCGTCTTTTGCCCGCGCCAGACTCTGACTCCTCTTGCGAAGAAGGACTTCGGCTACCTGACGGCGGATTACTTCGAAGAGGTCAAACCCCATCTGGGCGCGGCACTGCGGACAGGCATGTTCGGTCTGGGCGAGCCGTTCCTGAACCCGAACTTCTTTGACTTCCTGAAGGCTGCCAAAGAGCGTGGCACTTACTGCATGACGTCAAGCCACGGCATGTCTCTGAAGCCCCGGGTGATCGGGAAAATTCTCGATCACGGCCTCGACGAGTTGTGCGTCTCCTTCGACGGAGCCACGGCGCGCACAACCAATTTCCTGCGTAACGGTGCGGACTTTGATACCGTCCGGCGCCAGGTCGGTGACCTCATCCGTCAGCGAAACGAACGTGGTCTTGATCGGCCCCGTGTCCACATGAGCTTTACGGTTTCCAAGTACAACATGTGGGAAATGTCGAAAGGTGTCAGGCTTGCCCATGAACTGGGCGTTGACATGCTCGCTTTCTCGAACCTGGTTCTCGACAATCCGGAGCATGCCCATGTCTCAGCCGTTGGGTCGCGGATATACGAGTGGAACCTGGCTCGTGCAAAGCGTGTCGCGAAAAAGCTCGGCGTTGAGATGATGACATTCTACCAGATTCCCTATCCCTACAAGGAACAGCCCGTACCACCCACTGATCCGGGCGTTCGCTACGGATGTCTTGAGGCCTGGCGAGCCATGATCGTGGAGCGCGACGGCAACATGAAGCCCTGTTGCTACCTCGATTTATCCTACGGAAATGTCCACAAGGGCGACTATGTTGACCAGCTCAACAGCGAAGCGGCTATCGGGTTCCGTCGCACTTTTACGGAGCGACGGTACAAGAACATCTGCAAGGGCTGCGGTCAGTTCGGCCACATTACAAATGACAGAACAAACTCGATTCTCTCGCGCACAAACGAGAAGATCGAGAATGGAAACTTCAGCGACGAGACCCGTATTCTGCTTCGCGAGAAGCTGAACTATTTTCAGGATCTCGCGGACCGTCACGCAGCCGTTTGACCGTTCCTGTTCGACGCCGGAATCGTCGAGTGTGACAGCGACCGTCACGTTTTCCAGTGGAAAGCCCGTCACCCACAGCGCATTCACATTGTCCACAGGCTGCAGGCCCAGTGCCGCCAGTGTCGGTGAGGCCGGAGCCAGAGAGACAATTGCATAGCCTGACGGGTAGAGCCCGGAGGCGCTGCTGAAATCGAGAGACAATCCATCAATGATATCAGCAGTCAGCAACCCCATCGTCGTTGCTGAAATCACAACGGCGGGAACACCACTCTCCGCATTGAAACATAATGCTGCTCTTCGAGAGAATTGACTTCAAACTATCAGACAAATGAAACGCAAACAAGCTGAATCGAAAACCGGGATAACCGGAGTCCGCTTATCGCTGTTGCATTGGCGGATCGTGGAGCTTTCCATTGTCCTCCGAATTCCGATGCTTGAACACCGGCACACAGCCACGGGGGAGTTTTCGAAATGACCGTTCGTTCATCGATTTTTGCCATTCTGGTGGTATCCGGAGCCGCCCTTTCACCTGCACAAGGCGATACTGTGTCCGTGGACGACGAAGTTCGTTTCGTCGTTTGGGGAGATTCACAATTTGCAAACAAGCCGCTCTTCGAGCGCCTTGTTCATGAAACCGATTTGCTCAACCCGGACTTCGTCATCCAGGTCGGAGACATGATCCAGGGCTATACCTACGACGCGGAAGCCGTGCGCGAGGAATGGAAGCTTTACAACGCCCAGATTGAACCACTCACCATGCCGTTCCATCCGGTTCCGGGGAATCATGACGTTGTGACAACACCATCGGAAGAGGTGTACAAAGAGGTCTGGGGAGAAGACAAGCTGGTGTACTCCTTCGACTATGGCTCCGTGCATTGCATTGTGCTGGATTCCTATTTCGGCGAAGAAGACGAACGCATTGCCGAGTGGCAGCGTGAATGGCTCGCCAACGATCTCTTCGACTACGCCGCGGCAAACGGTGGCGAGAACTCGGCGGAGCTCGCGTCAAAATCGATCTTCGTTTTCCTTCACGCTCCCCTCTGGCGTTACAAGAGCGACCATCCCGGCCGCCAGGACTGGGACGAAGTTCACCAATTGCTTCAACGCTATCCCGTCAAGCTCGTGGTTGGCGGTCATACCCACGAATACGTGTGGGAGGACCGGGATGGAATCGACTATCTCGTGATGAACAGCAGCGGCAGCATGGGTAATCGTTCCGAGCGCGGTGGATCCATCCACGCTCTGCTCCACGTCAGCGTGCGGGACGGTCAGGATGTTCGTTATGGCGTCATCAAGGCTGGATCGGTCCTGCCGCTGGACACCGTGAACTCACCGGAACGTGCCGATGTTCCTCGATACGCCCTCGGTGGAGGGACGATTCGTTTTCCCGAGTGGCAACCCGGAGCCGCCTTCGACAAGACGATCACGATCGATCTCGCCAACAATCTCGACGAGCCGCGAGTGTACAACCTCCGATGGGAGATTCCCCGCGGGGCCGATGTGGCAATCGAGCCCCTTCAACAATGGCTTGAACTGTCACCGAAAGAATCCGCATCTCCCGAATTTCTTCTGACAACCGGCAATGCACCTGGTAACGGCATGATGCCGGTACTGCGTGTTTCGACCACCCATCAATTGCGTAGCGGTGTTGTTTCCCGCGAGTGGGAGGAAGAGTACCGTCGCCGCGAGATTCTGGCACAGACGGACTCCTCCATCTTGCCCACCAATATCCGCCTGGAAAAGGAATATACCTTCGACGCGGCCCATCGCATCTTTGTTCCTCCCGTGGCATTCGCGTCTCCTCTTGAAGGACAAGTCGTGCTCGACGGCAAACTCGACGAATCCCCCTGGGACGCCGCTGAACCTGTCGGGCCTTTTTCTCCCGGCGATGTGGACACAAGAGTGCACTTCCTTTACGACGACGACTATCTCTACGTGGGAGCCTGGCTGGGAGAACCGAATCCCGGCGGCATGAGAGCGGAAGCGGGCGGAGATATTCCTCTCACCTGGAGTGATGACGACTTCGAGCTGTTCTTCGACCCACAGAACACCGGTCGACTGTACACCCGTCTTTTTCAGAACGTTGCCGGCACACGATTCAATTCGCTGCCGCGTCACGTCGAAAACAAATACTTCACCAGCGTCTACGAAAGCGCCATTCACATTGGCGACGACCACTGGGCCATCGAAATGAGAATTCCCTGGGAGGAGATGACGGCGGAGAAAGCGCCTGCCCCCGGCGATTTCTGGGCCATCAACGTTGGCCGCCACCGCCAGCAAAGCGAACCCGCCCGCTCCGCGTGGACACCGGGATTGTACGATGCATCGCGCTACGGAGTTCTGAAGTTCAGATAGACACGATCAGCCGAAGGCTTTTCGGCGCGCTTGTCTTGCTCGTCGCACCCGCTCATCGACGCGGAACAGGCGTTCCTGTATTTCATTCACCAGGACCCTCCGTCCCTCGTCCAGCAGCATGCTGAAGTGGTCGCCGGGAACCGCTATCGAATCAAGGCGTCCGCACAGAACGCCTTTCCATCCCGCTTTCCGAAAAAACATTGAATACAACTCGCTCTTTTGCCCGTGGATGACAAGAGCGGGGACATCCAGAGGAGCGGGAACATATCCCCAACCGGCCTTTTGTTCAACCACCTCGACGTGTGTTGTGAAGCCCGTCGCCTCTTTCTTTCCATTCGCGGCGGGAGGCTCGTCGAACTTGATTGCCTCTTGCCGCCTCACCATCCCGTAGCGTTCGCCCAGCTTTCGCAAAACGAATCTGATTGCTCCGGCGAAACCATGGCGCCTGACGAACTGGACAGCAAGAGAGTCACGCCGGACATGTGAGGAAACAAAGGGACTTTTGACATGATGCCATTGCCACAACAGTCGCGATGGCCCTGGCCATTCCACCGCGACAAACAGAGCGATTCTTCTCCCGCGCCGTTTCAGAACACGCGCCACCTCGAGTCCCACCTGTGCTCCGAAACAGTAGCCCGCAACGACGAGAGGGCCTTTCGGCCGCAGACGTTCGACCTCGTCTGCATAGTGCTCCGCCAACTGCTGAACATTTCCCTGTGTATGCTCGATAATGCCAAGACCCGTTGGCATAATATACACGGGACGTCCCGGCATTTCGCGTTTGATGTGACGTGTGCGCGCGAGGCCTCCGCACCAAAAGACGGGCGTGCCACTGCCGCGGGGGTGTGTTGCCATCACCAGGCTTTGAGGTGCCGCCCTGTCGCAGTCGATCCATTCATCCGTTCGCTGCTTCAGGCTTCTGAAGATCTCCGCTGTCAGACATGACTCCGCCTCAGCCTGTTTCCAGAGGTCAGTATCTCCATCCGATTCCTTGTGGTCGCTTAACGCCAGGTATGAAACGAAAGCCCCGACAGTGGGGTAGTCCCAGAAAGCCGATTGGTCGACTGAAACATCGAACTCTTCTTCCAGTTCTCCCGCGACGGTCATTGCCGTCATCGAATCCAGCCCAAGTTCCACAAACTCCACGTCCTCGGCAATTTCCGCCGGCTTCAGCTTGAGTTTGTTTGCCAGTTTCTGAACGAGCCACGCACCCATGGCTGACCGAAGTGCTGCAGAATCCTGCAGTGGCGAGGATTGCTCCACCTGGGGCTCAGCCATTCGCAGACTCGCCGAAAACAGTGAATACATTATCCAGATACATCGCGCGGCAGTTCTGACGTCGAATTTTACCGCTCGAGGTGCGTGACAGACTGCCAGGACGAATCAGCACCATATCGTGCAAGTGAACGTCGTGCTCCATTGCGATTCCGCGGCGGACGGCAGCGAGAATTTCGGACGGTTTGGCGCTCCGCAAGGCCGTTCTCTCCAGCTCCGCCACAATAACGAGCACCTCCTCCCGGTCCTCCTCGATGGAAAACGCCGCGCAACTCGAACGGCGAAGAGCCGGATGCGCCCGTTCGGCCGTTAGCTCAATGTCCGGAGGATAATGGTTCCGCCCTCCCATAATCATCAGATCCTTCGACCGCCCCGTGACATACAGCTCGCCATCCACCAGACAGCCGAGATCTCCCGTTCGAAGCCACATCCCTTCATTATCCGTTATTCGGCACGCAAAGGTATGATTCGATTCCTCTGTTCTGCCATGGTAACCTTTGGCGATATGAGGCCCTGACACCACCACTTCACCTATCACACCCTCAGGAAGTGTTTTGAGCGACTCTTCATCGACGATTCTCACCTCGCAATCCACCACCGGTTTTCCGCACGAAACCAGCATCCGTGTCTGTCCGGCTTCATCATCCGATGCATGAATGACTTTCCGTTGTTCCAGATCGGCTGCGCGTGCCCGGAGCATCCTCGGTGCGCCCTCGCAGCAGGTCACTGTCAGCGTCGCCTCCGCCAGTCCGTATCCCGGTCTCAGCGCATCGCGGCGAAATCCCGCAGGTTTGAAAGCGTGCAGAAAGTCTTCGAGCGTCCTTGCCCGCACAGGTTCCGCTCCGTTGATTGCAGCTTCCACGCAACTGAGATCCAGTTTCGCAATCTGATCCGGCTTGATCCTCGAGACACAAAGTTCCCAGGCGAAGTTTGGGCCACCCAGCATCCCGGCGCGGTACCGGCTTGCTGCCTGAAGCCAGCGCACCGGTCGCATGAGGAACGTCTCCGGTGCCATTAACACGCAGCGTCCGCCGGAATAAATCGCCTGAAGCACAATGCCGATCAGTCCGAAATCATGAAAGAGCGGCATCCAGCTGACGATGCTGCCTGCCGCACTTCCGAGCCGCTCATTGAACATGCGCGCGTTTTCAAGAAGGTTTCCGTGCGTGACCATGACGCCCTTCGGCGATGCAATGGAACCGGACGTATACTGAAGGTATGCGACCGAATCTCGATCCGCATGCACGACCTCATCGCCCTCGGACTTGGCAGACTCGGCTTCTTCCACCGACAGGAGTTCCAATCCCTCTCCCCCCATCTCCGCCAGTGCCTCCTTCACCTGCCGCCTCTGCTCCTCAAGAGTGAAGACCACATCCGGTTTTGCATCCGCCAGGATGGAGGCAATACGCTCAAGGGTTCTTCCCTGGCGCGGCGGATAGATCGGCACCGCAACCGTTCCCGACGCCATACAGCCAAGAAAAGCGACAATGTACTCGATGCTGGAAGGGCAGGCGATTAACGCCGTTTTGCCGCTGCAGTTTCGTTTTCGAAGAGTGGCGGCAACATTCCGCACTCGATCCAGCAACTCCTGCCAGGTGACCGAGGCCGTCTCCTCCAGGTCACCGCGCACAAAGACAAAAGCCTTCGCTGTCGGAGACTCTGACGCATTCCGGCAAAGACAGTGCAGAAGTGTTTTTTGAGTCGAGATACCCACCAGGCAAAACGCCTCACAGGAAAAATGCGGGAGACCGAAGTCTCCCGCACCGGGACCATCCTACAGCTTGTACTCGGGCGTCCACCCCGATCTGGGTTACTCGATCAGGAACGCGTCCAGCATGACTGGTAATGACGGTGCGGACACAACACCCGGTGAGCCGACATCTGAGCCGTCAAAGACAGCTGTCACAACATTCGTGAAGGCGCCGCTCACACCGTCCTGGGAACGTGCCCAGTTCGCACCATTATCGTTCGAAACGGCATCGAAAAACGGATCGAGGAGGTGGATGCTTGGTCCGTCCGGTGAATCCGAAGGCCAGGGCGTCGTATCGTCAAAATCCACCTCATCAACGACCGCCATTGAGCCGTTCAGAAGCTGAAGCGTCTCGTTTCCGGCGCCCGGACTGTTCGACAGTCCGGGAAAGCCGCTGATACGAAGCACCTGGAAACCCGATCCCCAGGCGGCTTGAAAATCCGCAACGGACCCCAGATTGTCGGACGTCAAAACCGCCGCTTCAAGAGGCGCCAGCGTCACGCTGAACGTGCCCCCCGCTCCGTCCTCATCCTTGACCGTCCAGTTTGTCAGCGTCGCGCTGCTGCTTGTCGACGTGTTGAAGATCTCAATCCACTCGACATCCACCGGGCCGCTCTCGTTTGAGTTCGGATTGTACATAATCTCGGAAATGACGATATCGCCGCTTCCCGCTCCCGCAATAGTGGTTGTACTCGAAGCAATCGCTGAAAACGTCGGATTCGTGTCCGTGCCTCCGGATGTCGTTGACTGCTGAAGGCTGCTGGCTGCGACCTGCAGCGAAATCGTGTCTCCGGGATCGATGGACGCATCCGTGTCGAACGTGAACAGGAGATTGCGGCCCGACGAAGTGATTCGCTGATCGCGCAAATCGAAAGTCACAGTGCCTCCCGTGAACGAATCCGTCATGATCAGAGGATCCGCGTCCGTCACGGCACCGTCGTTTCCCGCATCGATGTACATGCGAATCTCACCCGCTTCCGAATCCTCCGCCGTACCCGTTTGGTTCAGGACAATCGAATCCACATCATACTCGTTGCCCGATGCCGTCAGCGTCAGCGTCAGCAGCGGCACCTCATCGCCCGAAGCCGCCGTCGCCGGAGCGCGATCCGTACCGGCAACACTCAGCGTGTCACTGTCCGCGACCGCCCAGATGATGTCGACCCACTCCGGGTTGTCGATAAAGGGGTTTGCGTTTCCCTGTTCCGTGCTCGGTCGCGGAGGCGGTAAACAGTAAGCTTCATCGTTGCGTGTAATTTCCGCCACATCCGGTGGAAACGCGTGATGCCATTCAAGCAGCGTCGTCAGATTACCCATCAAGCCTGAACCCGTGGACGGGGTGTGATTGTCTTCCAGAACGAGATCGAATTCCCCCGTGGCGCCGAAGTATCGAACGTCCATGTAGAGCAGGGCGCGGGCGATTCGCCCCTTGTCACTGTCCGTTGGTTCAAAAAGACCGCCACCGCGACGAGCGCCCGAGGTTGTGGTATAGTCCGGCGACACCGTCACATAGTCGAAGGGGAAATTTCCGCGCGCGTTATTGACATCCTGGTCCGATGGAAAAAGCGCATGAATGTCAGACCGCATTGGTTCGTCACTGTTGAAGGACGACTGAGGCCACAGATGCTCACGTGTCCACTCACCGGAAAGATCGTCCGAATTCTCACAGCCCGAGCCTCCGCACTGTTCCGACTTCAGGCGCGAGTCCTCCGTATACATCAACAGCACACTGAGTGAGTCTCCCGGATCCTCGTCGATCGCTCCCAAAGCGTCCCATGCATTGGCATAGGTTACCTGGTCAAAGCCCGTTGAGAGCAGCGTTTCCAGATCAGAACGCAGTGCCGCGCTCGAGCTGGTATCCACCCCATTGTAATAAGTGCCCGGTTTGGCGGCAAAAGAACTGCCGCAAACGAGAAGGAGTGAACCCGCTGCCAACATGTGAATTTTCATGAACTGAATCCTTTCGTTCCCCAAAGGAACCGGGGATGGAAGGGGAGAACCGTCCGCAAATCAAAAGAAAAATGATCCCCTCGCGCAATTCCGTCTGAAAATAAACTGATTTCCTGGAATTTCATTCAGGCCGAACTCAAAGTCCCTTTCGTGACACCAAGCTTGCTGACAGCTTGCAGATTGCTCTCGATCTGTCCCGCGGTTGTTTTGCCCAGCAAAAGCGAATTGTACGAATCGAGAACCGTTCGCGTTTCATCAGCCGATTCATTCAGAAGATCCACTCGAAATTGGCGAATTCCCGCGCCGAGCAATCGCTTCAGGTAGACTGCCGCCGACTGTGGGACTGCATTGAACAACGTGTTTCTGCAGCCCGCATCCGCCTTGAGAACATGATCATGTCCCACCCTGTCACGCAGTGCCACCTGATGCGTTTCGCACGGCCGTCCACAGTTTGTGAAATCAGTTCCTTCGCTCAGGAAACGGCAAAAGACACAGTGTTCCATATGAAACATCGGCATATACTGATACAGCGTGATCTCGAACCATTCAGGCGGTGTCGCCGCGAGCAGATCGCATAACTGCTTGATGTTGAGATCATAACTTGGAGTCAGTCGTTCGAAAGCTCCGTCACGAATCATGAGATTCGCCGACAGGTCATTGGAGATATTCAGCGAATAATCCGCAATCAACGGCAGCTCGGGTTTCAGAGTTTTCAATATCGACCATGATGCCAGGTTGCGCACAAGGACGGCATCCGGCCGGGCATTCAACAGCATTCGCACAAAGCCCGCTTCCCCTGGTTTCACAACACGGAGAGTTGCGGGAACAAACCGTATACCACCATTCTCCGGAACAAGAGTCCGTGCCTCGCGATAGAGCCGCAGATCCTCGAAATCCGCATAGATCGTTTCCACACCGCCGCACGCGACGACAGCTTCCACCTGCGCGAGGCTGCGGCAAAGCACGCTCAGAGTTGTCTGCCCGGAGGATTGACCGTTCCGGTCTCGTGGAGACACACGCGCTGAACCAAGAGCCTCGGGATGATCTTTTCTGCCGAGACCTCTTGCGCGGCGCAGCGCGATTAATTCGGAAACAGCCTTGCGGCGCAGCGCATTCAACCTGCTCAGAGGAAGCATCGGCTTGCCGTCAATCGTCACTTTCAGGTCGGCAAGATGAAACGGCGTGCCTCCCAGTCGCCCCAGCTGATCCCGCAGAACCTTTTCCGTCAGCGGTCTTTTATGTGCTGTTTCCGAAGGTTTGGAATCCTGCACCTCAACACGCAAACCATCCTCATCCAGTATCGCCAGTGAGAGAGGCTCACCCGCCTTGCAGATCACAAACATCCCGACAGGGCGACGATACCGAATTCCCTCTCCCGCAAAGGATGCTTTCAACTCTCCGTCCAGTCGCGGGTCGCTTGTCTTCCAGACAGTCTGGCCTCTTTTCAGCCGCATCGTGCCAATACGTCCTCGCTCGAACCCCAACTCCACCTCGACTCCGCCACTCACCGCTTCCCGAGTCAGTTCCGCAACATCGCGGCCCCTTATCCGCAGGTCGTAGACGAAACCTCCCTGCTCCTGTTCATCCGGCCGCCCCTCATCGAACACAATGCCATCTCCACGCTTCAAGGCCTCCCGCAACATCACACGGACGCTGTTGCGCGACGTGCCGGTGACTTCACCGAGTCGCAGTCCTCTCTTCTTCGGGAATCGTCCTTCGACAACCTCCTGGTGATTCATTTCGTGTAACCAGCCCGGTGTCAGGCCACGGCTGAATGTCATCGCAAGTCGTTCGTGTGTCGCCGGATTCATTCGCGAGGAACGACCCCTCATCGCCTCATCGACCGCTTCCCGGTAACTGCGGACCGCTGCAGCCACATATTCCGGTGTTTTGTAACGTCCCTCAATCTTGAAGCTGACGATTCCCATCTCCATGAGCTCAGGAATGTCATCGTAGGCGCACAGATCCTTTGGTGACAGCGGGTATCGGTAATCTCCCGTCTCACGCCGTTCTCCGTCCACCATCAGGTCGTAGGGAAGTCTGCACGCCTGAGCGCATTCGCCCCGGTTGGCGCTGCGCCCGCCGAGCGCCTCACTTGTCAGACATTGCCCACTATATGCCACACACACAGCGCCGTGCACGAAGACTTCCACCTCAACGTTTGTGGCGCCCAGCATCCTCCGCAACTCGCGCCGGCTCGCCTCGCGGGCCGCGACAAAGCGCTCAACGCGAACGCCCAGACTCTCCAGCGCATCAATGCTTTCCGCGCAGGTAATTGTCATTTGCGTCGAGGCGTGCACCGGCAGCTCCGGCACCAGGTCACGGCAGAGCCGCGCCACACCGATATCCTGGATCAGAACCGCATCCACGCCCGCTCGCGAAATTCTCAGCAGCAGATCCGCGCATTCCTCCAGCTCCTCCGTGAACACCAGCGTGTTGACAGTAACGTATGCTCTGACGCCGCGCTCGTGCAGCCACGGCACCAGGCCATCGAGGTCCGCCACATCGAAGTTATGCATTCGCAGACGCGCGTTGTGCCGTCCCAGTCCAAAATAGACCGCATCTGTACCGTTCTCGATAGCAGCACGGATCATCTCTTCATTGCCCGCGGGGGCCAGAATTTCAGGACGCCTTGAGGTCGTGATCATGTCCGGATTGGAATCCTGATCTGTGGGCCCCGCAAGGCGAACCATGGCAGAGAGCCCTTCCGTTGTCTGCCTGCTCCGTGTGACACCGCTTTCAGGAACAGATGCCCCTTGTAGATACAATCCGCGACTTTTCTCTCCGGCGGAGGAGGGACGTGTTGACTTCGACAGGGATCGCGTCTGTCTCTCCCCGAAATTTATGCCCGGGAGAGGCAAGTAATGAAGAGAACCCACTCAAGTTTCGCAGATCTGGCAGCAGCAGTCGTGATGGCTCTGATGCTGGGCATATCCACACCCGCGTCCGCGGGAACCATCTACGATTTCTTTATTTCATCCTCGGAAGGTCTTGTTAACCTCGACGAGGTTGTCGTTCGTTCTTACGTACAGCCCGATGATACGGAAGTTCTCGGATACGCCACCCTCGACCCGAAAACCGAAACAGGTGCTTTCGTTCAGCCGGACATGTTCGATTTTTCTGATGGCACCTCAATTGGTATTGCAAGTGTGGGAATTACTCCCGTGAAGTTGCCGGCACTCTTCGAGGTTCCCGTTGTCGGTCGTCACCGGCTGACGCAGCGGCATACCGAACTGCGGGACGCAAATCTGAACTACCTTGGTGACTCCTCGAGTTTTGCGATCCAGACCGGTTTCAAAGGCAAAAAGAAAGTTCAACTTCTCAGAGGTGTCGTATCCCAAACGACGATCAACGTTTCCGCAGCGTTGAAATTGAGCGGTGACGATAATGTCACCAATAAACAGAACGGTAAACTAAAGATCAGGATCGCGAAGTTGCACAGTGGCTCTTCGAGAATTGAGGCGAATGCCATCAGCTTTACTGTGGTGGATGGTCTCTTCCTCGGTGCATCTCCGCTGCAGAACCCGAAGTCCGGCCAGTGGAGAGGATCAGCACTCTTCGCTTCCGGCTACCCGCTGATTCTTAAGGGAGTTCCGGATACGGATTCCGGCGGTGCTTTCAAGCTTTCCATCAAACCGAACCGGAACGAAAAATCCGGCACTTTCAATTTGTCGGCGAAGCAGGGTCGCCGCAAGTACTCTGAAAAAGGGCTGATCGATATCTCCGCCAACGAACTGGACTCGCAAGACAACCCCCAAACGATCTTCACTTCGTTCGACACCTTCAGTCTTCAGAGAAGCTTCTCATCTCCTGCAAGCCGTGAAACATTCAAGGTCAGGATCCAGAAGTAAACCCGGGGCCGGAGCATCGCTCCGGCCCTTTCCCTTTCAGTTACGCTGATCTTCCGGCGGGGGAGGGCCGGGATGCCAGTGTCCGTGTCCCTCATGCCAGTGGCGATCGTTTGCGGCGTCGTACTCCCATGCTTCCGGTTGTGAATACGGGTTTGGGACAAACTCTGTCTCTTCGACAGCCTGGTTCTCCTCCGGGGCCGGGCCGAAGGCCACCATTCCTCCGGCAAGAATCGCTCCCGCAGCCAGCAGCAGCGTTACAACCTGGCCGGGAGACACCCTTGACGGACCCGTCGGATTCACGCCGCGCCGCACACCGCAGCAAAGCTTGAATTTTTTTTCGCTCCCACAGGGACAGGGATCGTTGCAGCCGACCTTCTGATTCATTGCATTGCTCAATGTTCAGCCTCATCCACATTGGACTTTCATCACAAAGCGACGGGAGCTGTGACTCGGTTAAGCCAGGCTTTCCGCGGGCACAGTGAATGCTTCCACTTCTCTCCCATGACGATTTATCTTAAACGCGCCTACGACGAACCGGCAGACTCCGACGGAGCGCGTATTCTCGTGGATCGGATCTGGCCCCGGGGTTTGAAGCGTGAGGACGCTTACATTGACCGCTGGCTCAAAGGCATTTCCCCGAGCACATCTCTGCGGAAGTGGTTCGCGCACGATCCCGCAAAGTGGGATGAGTTCCGGCAGCGCTACTTCGAGGAGCTCGATGAGAACAAAGCCGCTGTTCAAGAACTGCTCGAAGAAGCCGCCGCCGGCCCCGTCACTCTGGTCTACTCGACGAAAGACACTCGTCACAACAACGCCGTGGCGTTGAAGGAATACATCGAGTTTCGTCTTGGTGTCCGCTAGCTTACCAGCAAGCCTCTCAACTCTTTCACCGCACTCGAGAATGTCGCAAAGGCGTCCGTCAGGACCTTGCGATCCGTCAGGTCCACACCTCCTTTTTTGACAAGGTCGAGAGGGTCGGCACTGCCACCGCTGCGCAGAAAATCCAGATACTGATCGCGCTGGTTTTCACTGGCGAGGATTCGCTGTTTGAACACCTGGGCGGCGCAGAATCCGGTCGCGTATTTGTAGACATAGAAGTTGTAGTAGAAGTGTGGAATGCGCGTCCACTCCCACCGGATGCGTTCGTCCGCTTTCACGGCCGGGCCATAGTACTTCTCGTTCAGTTTTCCGTAAGCGTCGCAGATTGTCCGGGCCGTCAGGGGTTCACCCGCGGCATCCATTTCATGAATCATCCGCTCGAATTCCGCAAACATCGTCTGGCGGAATACGGTGCCCTTGAACTGATCGCACAGATGATTCAGCAGGTAGGCACGGAATCGCGGATCGTCGGTGTTGGCGAGCAGATGCTCGTGCAGCAGCCCTTCATTGGTGGTACTGGCGATTTCGGCGACAAAGATGGTGTAGTCGGCGTAACGATAGGGCTGCGTGCGGTTGGCGAGCCAGGAGTGCATGGAATGTCCCAGCTCGTGGGCCAGTGTGAACACCCAGTCCAGTGTGCCCTGATAGTTCATCAGGACGTAGGGATGTGTCAGGTAGCTGCCGCCACTGTAAGCACCGCTGCGCTTTCCCTTGTTTTCGTAAACGTCGATCCAGCGGTTTTCGAAGCAGTCCTTGAGGCCCGATCCGTATTCGGCGCCAAGCGGATTGCAGGAGGCGCGAACCCATTCGCAGGCGTCATCCCATTTCACCTTCATGTCAAAATCGGGGACGATGGGAACGTACATGTCCCACATGTTCAGATTGTCAATGCCAAGCACTTCACGGCGAAGGTCAACATACTCGTAGAATGCCGGAAGCGCCTCGTGGACGGAATCGATAAGTGTGGAGTAGAGGTTCACGGGAATATTGTCGGGATGCAGTGAGGCTTCCAGTGCGGAATCGAAGTCACGGATTTTCGCGTTGTAGTTGTGCAGTTTCACCGAGCCGCCCAGGGTGGATGCCAGGGTGTTCTCGTAGGATTTGTATGTGTCGTACATGGCGTTGAAGCCGCGCCGGCGTGTTTCGCGGTCGCGCTTTTCGAGAAACGTCACGTACCGGCCGTTGGAGAGTGGCTGAGGCGTGCCGTTTTCATCCTCGACATCCGGGAAGGTCATGTCGGCGTTGGTCAGATAGCCGAAGGTTGCGGAAGGAACACGAAAAACCTCCGCGGCCATGCTGAGGAGTGTTTCCTCTCTGTCGCTGAGGACATGGGGCTTGCGGCGGATGAGGACTTCCATCGTGCGGTGGTAGTCCGCGAGCTCCGGGGCGTCGCGCCACTTTTCCAGGTCGGGGAGCGGATGCGACAGAATTTCCGGTTCGACCCATGCAACCTGAGCACCAACCTGCGCGTATTTGGCGACCATGCGTTGCTGGCGCGCCTGGTTCGTTGAGTCTTTCGTGTTTTCGTCTTCACGATGGTGGGCGTAGGAATAGAGTTTTTCGATGATCTGATACAGCTCGTCTTCGGCGGCGAAGAGTGCCGCGATGGCGGCGGCGCCGCTGAGTTTGCCCTTGAGAGCGAGGACCGGCTCCAGAAGCCCGTCGAGGCGTTCGAAATCCTCTTCCCAGGCTTCCGGAGCTTGATAGATGGCTTCGAGGTTCCACCGGTCCTGTTGGGCGATTTCGTGCCGTTCGAGGATTTTTGTTTCCGGGGCTGTTGTGGTTGTCATGAATTGCTTTCCTTGTGTCGTTTGCGGTCTTCTCTGAGCAAACCGTACACCACCGCGTCGGTGGGACGGTGATCTTTCCAAACGGCGTGACGCCGTATTCCTTCTTTCACGAAGCCGTTCTTTTCGAGAACCCGGCCCGAGGCCGGATTCCAGCCAAAGGCGTCGGCTTCGATTCGCATCCAGTGCGAGTCGGTGAACAGATGGTCCACCCACAGACCGATGGCTTCAGTCATGATGCCACGGCCATGGTATTTCCGCCCCAGCCAGTAGCCGATGATGGCGACGCGGGCATGGACGTCTTTCCCGGGGAAGACGCCGATGGATCCGGCCAGCTCACCGTCCACTTCAATCCCGACGGCAATCTCGCGATCGCCCTCTTCCGCAAGTTCACGGGTCAGCTCGATGAACTCGCCGGCGTCCTTCAACGTATACGGATGAGGAAACCGGTCGAGCAGGTTGACCCAGATCTCGCGGTCGTTGGCATGCCGCACAAGACTCTCCCGGTCCCCCGGTCGGGGTAAACGAATGAGGAATTGTGATCCGCGAAGCTCCATGGGGCGGGAACGGTGTTTCGCGAGTCCGCCTTAGTGCAACCGCGGAAAGCAGCCAACGCAGGGAAGTGTCGCACAGAATGTTTTGAATTTCAGGAATCCATGGGACATATGGGAGATTTGGGAAACTTTGACGAGAAAGTCTGTTTTGGGAGAAATGGGAGAAATGGGAAAAATGGAAGGAATGGGAGGGATTGAATGGGTGGAGGAAATGGAAAGTGGAACGGTTCGGGCCCGGAGGAATCGATGAGAAGGGATGATCCGGCGTTTTTATCGGAGGGTTCCCAACCGCTTTGCTTGCGTCTGCTCTTTCCGTGGAACAAATGCCTGTTTCATCTGACGCAGCGTGAGACTGGAAGGCAGAGCGGATGCCACGGGTAACGGTTATTATTCCAACATACAACTGGAGCACTGTGCTGCCGTATTCCATCGGCAGCGTGCTTCGCCAGACGATGACGGACTTTGAGGTTTTTGTGGTGGGCGATGGCTGCACCGACGACTCCGCCGAAGTTGTCGAAGCGATGGATGACCCGCGTGTGCGCTGGCATAATATGGCGGAAAACATGCGAGATCAGGCCTATCCCAATCAGTATGCCCTGGAACACTGCGACAGTGAGTATGTCTCCTATCTGAATCACGATGATCTCTACATGCCCCATGCGCTTGAGGTTCTGGTTTCGACTGTCGATCGGGGCGAGGTGTGCGCTCGCGGAATCACGATCAACATTCTTCCGGACGGGGACGTCATGTCGGGCAGTTCGCTTGTTGAACGTTACAGGCCTGGCGATTTCATGACGCCGTCCTGTGTGATGCATCGACTCGATGTTGCGCTTGAGCTGGGTGGATGGATTCCGTGGCGGATCAGCGGACTCGTGCCTCAGCAGGAGTTGTGGAACCGGTTTGTGCATGCGGGACACGAGTTTCGCACGATTCCGCGCCTGGTCAGCATCAAGTTTCCCGCGGCTCGCCGCAAAGATGTCTATGTCGACAAGCCATGCCACGAGCAGCGCGAATACACCGAACGCATTTTGTCGGAGCCTGATCTCGAACAGACGCAACTGGCCCGCATGCTGTTTCGGTATCAGACGGATCTGGCCCGCAACCGGTCCGAGAGGGAGCTTCTCGGCCTTGCAATGGAACGATTCGGGCGACGGCTCCGCAGGCGCGTCTTCGGGGGCAGGCGAATCAAGACGAACGACCGGGAGCGATTGGAGAGTCTGCGGCGATTCAAGGGGCTGGACGGATAGCAGGCAGTTCCTGCGGCCTGCTGCAGGAGTGTCCGGCACGGTCACCCCACACCTGTTTCCTCCCGGTGTGCTTCCGCTGCCGTGATCTTTGCCTGAATTTTCGCGGTGAGGCTGGCGCATTGAGTGATGAAGATGTGGAAGAGGCGGTCGCCGCGGAGTTCTTCGCTGGAGAGTTCGTCGAGGGCCTTGAGTTTGATGCGTGTCACCTGGTCCAGGTAGGATTTGAGATGGTCCGGGTCCATTGTTTCCATCTGTGCTTTTTCAATGAGGATGGTTTCGTTCAGAAATTCGTCCAGGTGCACGCGCTGGAGTTTGATTGCCCGTGCTTCCTCTTGCTCCCTGCGGCGGTGCCATCGGTTCCAGGCGAGGTAGAGTCCGGCGGCAAAGGCGAAGAGCAGTTCCTTTCCCGCCGCCAGGGATTCGAGAACGGTGTTTATGAAGCCGAGACTGTCGAGGGGATCGTACCATGTTCGCGCCGCGGAATGAAAGGCCATGCCGTCCCATTTGGCGGCTTCGCGCCGGGGTATGAGCGTTGTGACGGTGGAGGAGAGGCCGTCAGTATAGACGCTTTCGAGTGCGGTTTCAATGAGTGCAGGCGGTGCATCGGTTTCCGCCACGAGGATGGCGGTGGTTGCGACTGTCTGCACGGTCTCGGAGGGCATAACGGGTCCCGGATGATAGAGTCCGCGGGGGATTGTGACTCTGACGAAGCTGGGATTGTGGATAATAAAGGCGTCGGCTTCGTCCACGGGGATGATGCGGTACTTCTGCGTTGAGAGCAGGGCGTTGAGGTCCGGATTCAGGAGGCCGGAGGTGACAATGGCTCCCTCCAGGCCGGGGTCGGTTTCCAGCTGACCGAAGTAGGCGTCGGCTTTTTGGAGTGAATCGATTTCGACACGGTAGTGCTCGAGAAGGCGTGTCGCCGTTTGGCGCATTCCGGACCCCGCCGGACCGATGGAGATTGCACGACCCTGGAGCTGGTGAATCGCGTGAATGTCTGACTCGCGCCGGACAATAACGTGCAGTGCGTCGTGATAGAGGGGAGCAACGACTGCCATGCCGAGGGAGGGAACGGCGCCCGCCTGGATAATGGCGAGGTGAGCGCCTCCGCCGACAAGGAGTTCACGGTTGTGAACCGTTCCGCGGGTCTCGACGACTTCGACGGGATGCTCCGATCGAATCTCAAGAGAGTTTTTCAGTGTCTGCGCCGTCAGATAGTAGAGCCCGCCGCGTTCGCCGGAGGCGATACGGATGATTCCCGGCAGCGTGTCTCGTGTGGCATACCACGTCGCGATGGACGCGAAGAACACGAGCATCATGACAACGGGAAGCACTCGCCTCAACAGAGGCGGGAGCCAGGGTTCCTCGGAGACGGTGCCGGGTTTCATGGAGCGGCAATTTGAAACCCGGAGGTCATTGTCTCAACCGGAATGGTTCAATTGAAGGACCAAAGGGCGACGGGCGGGTTGTATTCCGTCTCCGGAAGGTTGAAATATTCAATCAGTGCGACGGCCTGTGCACGGCCGAGTTCCTCGTAGTCCGTTCCGGTGATCCAGTCGTCGTCGGTAATGCGCCTGCGGTAATGGCCTTCATGCGTCATGGCCATGACGGTTTCCTGCCAGTTGTTCCAGACATAGGATTCGACAAAGCGGCATGCGGCGAGCTGGCTGGACTGTGCACTGAGGTTGTCGAAGAGTGGCGTCGCATTATCGAAGGCGTCGATGTAGTCCTGCTGAATTCCTTCGAAGGCGAGGGTGACACTCGGAGTGACGTGCTTGAAGAAGAACGTGTCGGTCCAGTTGCCCTGCGTTGAATGGAGGTTCAGCATGACACGAATCTGGTTCGGGCCCGCCATGAACTCGTCGACTTTGGTTCTCAACAGTGCCACTTCCGGGTGGGCGTTTGGATTGCACCACTGGCGCTCCGGATCGCGTCCCTGGGCGTCCCAGCGGGTATGACCGAGTGCGGTGCCGTCCGTGTTTACGAGAGGGACGATGTTGAAGATGCAGAAGGAGCGCAGCCGGTGGCCGATCTGCGACTCTTCGGTGATCTGCTTCAGGAAACCCATCATGTTGTGAGTGGATGTGACTTCGCCGGCGTGGGCTCTGCTGTGGAGCCAGACGCGGAACTTTTCCGAATCGGGAACCTGCGGGTTGGTAACAGTTACCAGATGCACGTCACGACCCTGAAAGCTCGGACCGAGCACTTCCATTGATGCCCAGGGCGATGCATCGACGAGGTCCGTGACCTGAGTGACCGTCTCGTCGTAGCCCAGCGGGTCGAAGAAGGAGACCTCCGCTTCGTTTTCCGTGGCTCCGAAGGTGAGAATCGTCTGTGAGGTGTTTGGCGCCTCGGCGGATGTCATGACTCGCCACTCGTCGGTGTCGTTCATGCGGATACGCGGGCGAGGGCTTTCGCCATGAGGAATGTTGAGGGTGATCGTTCGTCCCGCGACACCGGTCATCCTGAAGCGGAACCAGTAGCTTCGGGGGCCAAGGCCTTCGGTGCTTTGTTCCACAAACAGGGAGCAGTTGAAAGTGTTGGCTCCCCCGGACGTCACGCCGCCGAGACTGCCGTTGTCATAGTTGGAGTCGAAGGTGACTCCGTTCACGTTTATGGTGATCTTGTTGGGAGGCACCCCTCCCTTCGTTGCGTAGTCCAGCGGACTGACGGCTCTGGCGACGAGAGCCGGGTCGGTGACCGGGTGATCCTCACAGTGTTGGGCGTTTGCAGCAGCGGATAACGCCCCGCACAGGAGCAGGAGTACGAGTACCTTCATCTGGTGAACCATCCGGGAGCCCTCCCTCAATAAGGCTGTTTGATGCCCGCAGGCGGGAGGAAGGAGGAGCGAGGCTGTCGGAGTTCCGCAAGTGGACTTCTTCAGGACGAAACCGGGCTGATTGCATACATGACTCACTCCATATGCGCCTTTACTCCCGTCGTGCTTCTCGCCGCACTGGCGATCGTCCCGTTGTCGGAGAAGGTGTGCTCCGTGCCAGGCGGATCGCGTTACATCAAGGCATGGAATCTGCCTTCGCCGAATGGCAGTGTCGGTTACCGGCCCAATACCTCATCAGGATGCGATCATGTCCCTCGAACTCATGCACGTGCAGCCGACGCCAAATCCCAACGCTTTCAAGTTTCACACGGAAACCGAGTTGTTGCCCGCAGGGGCGTCCGTTTCCTTTCCCACCCCTGAGGCCGCCGAGGATCTCTCCATCGCGAAGGACCTGTTCGCCCAGGGCGATGTGATCGCGGTGCTTCTGGCCGAGGACTTTGTTTCAGTCAGCGGGACTCCGGACGCTCAATGGCAGGAAATTCGAGCGATCGTCGAACAGCAGGTTCCCCGCATCGATCTGGACAGACTTGCGGAGGTTGCCAGCCGGCAACGAGCCCGGCTCGCGGAGGAGAAGGCGAACCGGCCCGTCTCGGGCCTTGAGGAGAGGATCGAGGAAGTCATGGACGCTTACGTCAGGCCGGCTCTCGCAGGCGACGGCGGAGGTGTGGAAATCGTCGGGACGGAGGGGAAGACCATCCGGATTCGCTACCAGGGAGCCTGTGGGAGTTGTCCGACTTCCACCATGAACACGCTGGCGGCGATTGAGAATCTCCTCAGAGATCAGGTGGACCCGGAAATCGTTCTGGAGCCTGCCTGAGCGCCAGGTGCAGCTGTTCCGTTGATGATGAGGCCACTCCGGAGCGGGTGGCTTTTTTCGTTGTTCTCCGGACGTTTCGAGAGACGGGTCCCGAGGTTGCTCCTGTGGTTTGGCGGAGGAGGGGAGGCTTTCTTATGAGCTCCGCGAAACGGTTGACACTGACTGCCGCCAGGAGGCTTCCTCAGGGCCGTGACGGCCATGTAGGTGCGGGTCGTTTCGAATCTCTGTTCGGTTGATTTTGAAAGGGTTAGGAATGGACAAGAGGTTCCTTGGAATTGCCGGAAGCATTATTGGAGTGGCGGTGTTGGCGGGCATTATTATCCTGGCGACGCGTTCCCCTCAGAAAACCATCGAGGAGACCACTCCGTTGCCGCCGAGCAACAACACGGTGCAAAATCCTACACGGACGTCGCAGGATCGCACCGGCGAGATCATCGAACAGGCGGCTGTGGTTGAGACTCCCGAGGTCGAGGCCGTTCAGCCTGTTGAGCTTACCGACAGGAACGCTCAGGATCTGACTCTTTATGAGGAAGATCTTCTGGATGACGATGTGGTTGCACGGCTTCTGGAGGAATTCGGCTCTTATGCGGCCATTTACGAAGCTGTGACTCCCGCGCAGCGTGAGGAGCTGATCGACTGGCTCTCGGGAGAGGAACAGCTTCGGGAGTATGTGGGGGATCTGTTGCCGCTGGAGCGCGATTCAGACCTTCGCGCCTACATGGTTCGGCGCGTTGAGCCGAAGGGTTTCTGGGACGGGGACGAGAACGCGGATGATGAGGACTACGTGGATTCCGACCTGATCGCGATTCTGGACCGGCCGACGGATACACCCATCAATGCGGAAGAATGGATGGCTCGAACTGACCTTGCCAACCTCATCGACTATGACTATACTCTTCAGTGGACGCGTGAGGCGCGTCTCGCCCATCCCGATGATCTGAGCGTCAATCTTCAGTCAGCCAGCCTGACAATGACGATCAACAGCAGCATCGAGGGCGTTTCCGCGGGTGAAGTGGCTGCCGCGGAGGATTACATTCGGGATTCCTTCACCGGTCCCCGGGCCGGTGAAATGACCAGCGATGAGCGGGTGAGGGGGTACTTCTCGCTCTACTGGTCAGAAGACCGGGAAAACACCCGGGATTTCTATCGCGAAAGACTGGAGGATGAAGATGATCCGAGAGCGCGCCAGACTCTTGAGAGCCTGTTGGACCGGCTCGACCGCCGTCTGGCCGGAACACAATGAGAATCAAGGGTCCGGAGGGAGCTTTGAAAGAGCCAAAAAAGGCTTGATCCACCGTCCGGAATGCCGTGCTTTGGGGACAAACAGCCCTGAAAGTAAGAGATTTGAACAAGCACGGTTGGAATCTGACACCCGTCGCGTAAAGCGACACGAAGATAGCCAGGAGGCTTTTAGAATGAATAAATTACTCCGCATGGTTGGCAGGGGATTTTCTCGGTCCGCTTTTGCGATCGCCGTTGGAAGCTCCATAGGGTTTGCCGGAATCTCCTCGGCTCAGCCGTTCGATCCGGCTCAGCCGGACGTGATCCTCTGGGGATCAGCGGGCTTCACGGATTTGGCCGTGCTGTCTGTGTCGGGCCGCGGATCCGGCATTGAGCAAAAATCCGATCCCACTGATGATTGCCCGAACCTCAAGGAAGTTGCGAGCGTTCTCGACAGCGGTTCGACGATTCCTTCGCTGGCTACTCAGGACAAAAAGAATGGCAAGCTTACGGAAATGAACTACGTGGACATCGGGGCGGATGCGAATGGTCGCGTCTTCGGTATCGCCGAGTTTCTCGTGAGCGACGGCAACATGTTTGAAGCAAGTGCCACCGGAAAGTCGCTCTTCAGCGAGAAGGCGAGCACCGTGTTTTCACCTTCCGGAAGTGAAAAGGGCGGATCTCCCAATGAATTCGTTCCTCTGGACATTTCCTCTGCAGAGCGCAAGTTCCGCCATCGGCTGACGGTCAACGCAAGGTCCCGTCAGGCGAAAGCCACTTTGAAGATCAGCGACCGGTCGGTCTTGTCGGGCAGTGAGGAATCCGCATACAATGGTCTGCCTCTCGTGTTCAGCGGCAAGTTGAACACGAATGTCAGAAAAATCGCCAAAGGCAAGAGCGACGTGGTTGTGACCGGAATTATCGACCGTCGTTCTGATTTCCTGATCAGCGCCGATTCAATTACCGCTGATCCGAGCCTGAGAAGGTGGAACGGTGATGCGGAGCTCTGCACTCCCTTCAACCAGGGACTTGGCGCCAAGGGGGGCATCGATCCCATCTGCTTCTCCATTCCTCCCTGCGATGCTCCGTTCCTGCCCAACGGCTTCACCCGGATGAACATCAAGTGGTATGACTCCTCCAAGAAGAAGCCTGCCGGCCGTTACAAGATCCGGCACGACAATGAGTTTGAGAACGCCAAGTATCGTGCGAACTCCAGCGGCTACATGTTGAGCGATGCCGGCGATGCACAGATGCTCGTGGATGGTGACATTTCGCTGTCGCAGTTGCAGTACCGGGCAAGAAACTTCACCTTCCGCACACCGGCTGCGAATACGCGAGTCAAGACAACCTACTCGAGCGACTCGCTTCTTCAGCAGTTCCCCGGAGGGCAGCAGCCTGCGAAGTAAGGAAGCACACGCTTTCATAAATCAAGTATGACGAGAGCGGCGATTTGTAATCGCCGCTCTTTCTTTTTTCCAGCACTTGTTTGGGCTTGGCACAGGTTCCAGTGACCATCGAGCACTTAATAAGCCTAATGCTAATTCAGTTGAGGTTTGTTCATGCGTGCCAGTCTGCTAATTGATGGTCCGGGTCTCTGGGCCTATAATGTCGAGTTGAGCAAAGTCGAGGATACCGTTATCGGGAGAACCCGGGCAGCGGACATTGTTCTGCCGGATGAGAAGGTTTCCGGCAAGCACGCTATCATTCAGTTTAACAAGGAAAAGCGGGTCTGGCAGCTCAAGGATCTCGGGAGCAGCAACGGAACGCTGCTGAATGGTGTTCGTGCGTCAGAGAGTCAGCTCAAGGATGGTGATCGGATTCGTCTTGGTTCGACGGAAGCGGTCTTCAAGGATCGGGAGTCACGCGTTTCGGAGCGTGAATGGGACAAAACGGTTCTTCGAATGTCCCGCCACGCGCTGGCTCTCAAGGAAGCTCTTCAGAAAAAATCACAGGAGGAGATCGTTGTTATTCCGGATCTGCATCTGGCACCGACGGAAGAGCAGCGGGAAATGGCTCACCAGGAGAATCCGGGTGCACCTTCCTCGATGATTTACGAGGAAGACGAGTTTGATCCTGAAAGATACCGCCAGCGTACGGAGGAAGCGGAGAAGGCAGGCAAGAAGGCTGAAGATATGATGTGGGTGGCGGAGAAGTTTGCGGAAATCATCGGCGAGCTGGCAAAGGCCAAGGAGCACGACAAGACGGAAGTGTACCGTGTTGCTCTGAAGTATCTTCGGGATTTGATGAAGGTGGAAAACGGATTCCTGATGATTCCGAATCGCGAGACACGACGCTGGGTGATTGAGGCGTGGGTTGGAAACAACAAGGAATGGACCCGCTATGAGAAGGAGCATCCGGTTCCGCTGACTGTTGCCAACGATGCTTATCGCCAGGACATGATTGTTTCCAACGTGTATGGTGAATCGGCGGAGTCGATTTCCAACAGCGCGAGTCTGATGCAGTTGAATGTGCAGTCTTACATTGCGGTTCCGCTCAAACGGGAGGGGAAGAAGGCCGGACTGTTCTACTTCGATGTTCGCAACACACTGGTCAAGTTTGAGGACCGGCAGGTTCAGCTCGCCCAGCGGGTTGGCAACTACATGCTGGAGTTCGATGCAAAGTTGAACGAAACCTGATTCAATAGCCGGGACGGCTGGAGAGTGATGAGGCCGCTTCCTCTCCCTCGTCCTCCTGCGCCGGAATTCCGGCGGTTTCATTGGAAGCCGACGGGGCGGCGGGGGCGG
>JANQSL010000080.1 GCA_028284075.1 Candidatus Sumerlaeia bacterium
TCGTTCGCTGACGGAGGCCGTCACGTATCTGCGCGGCGAACTGG
The DNA here is from genome assembly GCA_028284075.1 of Candidatus Sumerlaeia bacterium. Taxonomy (GTDB): domain Bacteria; phylum Sumerlaeota; class Sumerlaeia; order SLMS01; family JAHLLQ01; genus JAJFLJ01. Next base: position 45 of record JANQSL010000080.1, read on the forward strand.
AGATCATGCCCCATCGTGCGAACGGCGACTCACCCAACGAACATGATGATGATCACGCGCTGGATTTCCGCGATGTGCGCGGCCAGGAAGCGGCAAAGCGCGCTCTCGAGATTGCCGCCGCAGGTGGTCACAATGTTGTGCTCATCGGTCCTCCCGGCAGCGGCAAGACGATGCTGGCGAAACGGCTTCCCACCATCCTGCCGGAGATGAGCTTCGAGGAAAGTATTGAAACGACGAAGATTTTTTCCATCGCCGGCAAGCTGGATCGCGGACGGGGTTTGATTCGCGAACGCCCTTTTCGTTCACCGCATCACACGGCGTCCCATGTTGCTCTTGTCGGCGGAGGCATGATCCCACGCCCCGGCGAGGTGTCTCTTGCACACAACGGGGTTTTGTTTCTCGACGAGTTTCCGGAGTTCACACGCAATGTTCTCGAGGTTTTGCGTCAGCCTCTGGAGGATGGCATCGTGCATATCAGTCGTGCTCAGATGTCGTTGTCGTTTCCCGCAACGTTCATTCTCTGCGCCGCCATGAACCCCTGCCCCTGCGGTTATTCGGGTCATCCCGAAAAGCAGTGCACCTGCAATCCGGCCGCAGTGATGCGCTACATTGGCCGCATCAGCGGTCCGTTGCTGGATCGCATCGATCTGCATGTTCACGCGGCCGCGGTCGGTATCGATGACATGCAAAGGCGCGCAACCGGCGATTCCAGTTCCGTGATTCGAGCGCGTGTGCAATCCGCCCGCCACATTCAGCTCGATCGTTTCAAGGACAGACCGGGCGTTTACTGTAACGCGCAGATGACATCGAAAGACATTGAACGATACTGCACCATGGATTCGGCGGGCCGCAACCTGCTGGGTGCGGCGATGAAGGGGCTTAATCTTTCGGCTCGGGCATACGACCGCATTCTCAAAGTCGCCCGGACTGTCGCGGATCTGCACGCCAGAAATATCATACAACCGGAGCACATCAGCGAAGCGGTGCAGTACCGAACGCTGGACCGGGGAGTGTAGTCCCACGAGCCTAGCGCACTGGGGAAAACTCGCCGCCTGAAATTCATGGCGATGCTTTGACCTTGACCCCTTCCAGGCAAAAAGAATGATGCCATTGTTGTCTTGTTGTTTTCATGGAGGAAACACTGGAGGATAGGATGAGGGGTTTGCTTACAGGCCTGATGGCCTGCACAATGTTCTTTCTGACGCTCGCAGGATTACCGCTCCAAGCTCAGTCCATTGCCTTTGGATCACAGAATCCACTCAACAGCACCGCAACCACCGATACGGAGATCGACGGGTTTCCGAGCGTTGCCACCGACGGGCTCCAGAACTGGGTCGTTGTATGGGATTCCTGGGAGAACCTGAACGGCACCGCCGGAACGGACCGGGATATCTTCTTTGCACGATCAACCAACGATGGCGCCACATGGACTCCCGCCGCAACTCTCAACCTCGATGCGAACACCGATTTCAGCGCTGACTTGACTCCGGTCATCGATGTGGGAAGCGAAGGAACATGGATCACGGCCTGGGTCGGGGATGAGATTCTTGCTTCGCGGTCCATGAATAATGGAATCACATGGAGCGAGCCCGCTGAAATCAGCCGTGACGAGCAAACGAATGTCTTCGGAGATCAGGGACTCGATCTTGCCACCGACGATATGGGTACGTGGATTGCCGTATGGCATGCGAGCGAACACTTTCCTCTGGGGGAACGTGATGTGTTCTACACACGTTCAACGGACAACGGAGTTACGTGGAGCAAAATAGACACCGCCAATTCGGATGCCGCTCAGGATTCCGGCAACGAATCGTTTCCTGTTGTAAGGGCCGGCGGAGAAGGGGTCTGGATTGTCGCGTGGAGATCGCTCGACCTGGTCACGGAATCTCATGGCACGGATGAGGACATCTTCTTCGCCCGTTCACTGGACAACGGAGTAACGTGGTCTCCGTTGGAGCCGCTTAACCACGATGCGCTGACCGACAATAAAGATGATTCCGATGTCGCTCTTGAAACTAACCGAAATGGAAACTGGGTCGCTGCCTGGATGTCCCGGAGATCAACCGGGTCAGGTATCGAAATTGAGTATGCAAGATCAACGGATAACGGATCGACATGGACTCCCGCAAAGCCACTCGATCCCGGCGCAAACTCAATGCTCGACTCCAATCCCTATCTCACGACAGACGGACTCGGGAACTGGATTACACTCTGGGCAAGACCTCTTCCGATTGATCCTCCCAGTGACTTCGAAATCGTGATGTCTCACTCCACGGATGCAGGACAAACATGGGGGCCATCGAGGATACTGAACTCCCGGGCGGAAGTTGACATGAGCGATAACGGAAGCCCCGTGCTTGCGACGGGAGCAGACTGTTGGATTGCAGTCTGGACATCAACAGACAAGGTTGACGGAGTTTATGGTACGGACAGTGACATCTTTTACGCCGTCGGCAAATCGTTGATCGATTTCAATGTCTGGGTGATTGAGTAGAACCTCATCCTTTGTGCTTCCAGAAGACGGCAGCGCACACCGGACCGTGTAGTGTGGGAGCGGGGTTGCCTTGGAGCTCCTGCAAGACGGCTCTCCGGACATCTCCGGCCTGATGAGCATCCCGTACTGACAGGTGAGTTCCACACTGCCCTGGAAACCCCTTCCAGAGCACCGGGGACCGGCTCCATCTTCCGCTGATGGAGCCTTTTTTTTGGATGGCCGCTTGCGACGGTCCGAAAGAAACGGAGCCAGGATTTGAGGGCTCAGGCTGGAACCTAAACGGTTTTTCAGGTGACGCGAATCGGGCCGGGGAATCCTACTCTTCGGAGATATCATCCTTTTCCACAGGGCCAGGTGCCGGTGAACGGCCCACTCCGGAGTCTTTCCATCATGAAGCGTCCCTTTCCGTCCCGACGGTCGCATGCGCTCGCGACAGCGCTGAGTGTCTCTCTTCTTGCAATGCCACTTCCAACGGCCGCCATCGATCTTGCGGACGTCGGCTCTTCCGTTGCCGGTTTCTACATCGAAGCGGCTGCCGCGAATGACGGCCTGAACCATGTCGCGGGTGCGGGCGACGTGAACGGTGACGGCATCGCGGATATCGTTATGGGCGCACCGAATGCTTCTGTGGGAGCTTACTACTCTGCGGGCCGGAGTTTTGTCGTCTTTGGCAAGAGCTCGAATTCGCCGGTGGATCTTGCGAGTTTTTCCGGAGGCTTCGCGATCGATGGCGAGGGGGTGGACAGTGCACGCGGCGGATTCAGTGTATCGGGCTGCGGGGACTTCAATGGCGACGGATTCGATGACGTCGTTGTGGGGGCTCGCGACTTCCCTGAACCGGGTGAAAACGCGGCGGGCCGCTGCTACATCGTGCTGGGAAAGGACAACGATACAACGGTGGATCTTGCCGCAACGGATTCCGCCTCGCTGTTTATTGCCGGCTCGCAGGCACTGGAGAGTCTCGGTTACAGCGTAGCCGGAGCGGGAGATGTCAACGGAGATGGTTTTGCGGACGTGATCATTGCCGCACCGTTTTCCGACTATGGCGGGAACTATAATGTTGGCGAGAGTTTTGTGGTTTTCGGCTCGTCAAGTCTGGCCGACCTCGACGTCGACAGTCTCGGGAGCCGCGGATTTCAGATTCGCGGAGAGGCCGTCGGCAACCAGGCGGGCTTCTGTGTGGCCGCCGCGGGAGATGTCAACGGCGACGGACTTGACGATCTTTTGGTGGGGGCGCCGACAGCGACTCCCACCGTCACGGGAAGGGCCTATGTCGTCTTCGGCAAAACCGGAACGGGACTTGTGGAACTGGGGTCGCTGGGCAGCACCGAGGGGTTTATCATGGATGGCATTGATTCGGCTGACGCGGCAGGGGCGAACGTTTCCAGCGCGGGAGATGTCAACGGCGACGGGCTCGCCGATTTGCTGATTGCCGCGGATGTTGCGCAAGTTGGCGGAGCCTTCCTGGCCGGAGAATGTTATGTCGTCTTTGGAAAGACTGATGGAAACCTGGTGGATCTGGAGACGCTGTCAGGAGACGGCACGGGTTTCCGAATTGATGGAAAGCCCGCCTCGAACCGGACGGGCTACAGTGTTTCCGGAGCCGGTGACATCAACGGTGACGGATACTCCGATCTAATCATCGGTGCACCTGAGGCCGACGTGGGCGGTAACTCGAACGCGGGTGAATCCTACATCATCCTGGGATCGGCGAGTCCGTCGGATCTCGATCTGTCCAGCATGGGCGACGCGGAATACCAGCTGGATGGAATCGATGCGTCTGACTTTTCGGGCTTCGAGGTGGCCGGAACAGGAGATGTGAACAGCGACGGCCTCTCTGACTGGATCATCAGTGCTCCCTTCGCCACTCCACCCTCGAAGACCAACGCAGGCGAGGCCTATGTCGTGTTCAGTCCCGCAACCGTTGCCGCGTCCGGAACATATCGTGGATATGCCGCGACGGGAGATGCTCTGAAAGCCCCTGTCGGTGGACGGGGAAACGGCCACCTGACCGCCGTGCCGGATTCGAGATGCTGGATCGATTTCGATGCAGGCGATGACGGCAGTGGCAATGCGTCGCTTCAGACAGTCACGCTGACCCGCAGCAACAGCGGACTCTCTGGCGGTCCGAACCCTTCGAATGCGGCAAACGTTGTCTGGGAAATCACAACGGACCGTGCCGGGTGGTCGAATGCGGAGGTGACGCTGAGGTACACCGATGCAGAGATTACCGGACTGACGGAAGCAAACCTGCTGGTCTACAAGGCGCCAACGATGTCAGGTCCATGGACGGGACTTTCAACGACTGTCGACACCGCGCTCAACACGGTGACCGTTGACACGTCGTCCTTTTCGTTCTTTGCGATCAGCGACCAGCCAGGGTTGCCGGTGGAACTGGATTCGTTCGGTGTGGAGTAACGGGACGGCTGTCGCGCGGCATTGACTTCGGCGCACGGAAGACATACAAAGGCATCGAACGCTGAATTGTGATTTCCGGCAATTCGCAAGCCCTCCACGACAATTTATGGAACGAAAATGGAGCCGCTCATGTTCAAGGAGCTGGAGGAAATCAATACCCGCCCCGAACCCTTTGAGTTCTATACGGCAGACGAGTTGTGGACAAACGAACACACAGCCCGGCAAATGTTATCCTGCCATCTGAATCCGAACATCGACATGTCGTCCAGAAACGCCGGCTTCATCGGACGGTCAGTGGAGTGGATCGTTTCCAGGTTCGCGATCGGACCGGAAACGAAAATCGCGGACTTCGGCTGTGGCCCCGGACTCTACACGACAAAGCTGGCGGCGGCAGGTGCACAAGTCACCGGAGTGGATTTCTCGGCAAACTCGATTCAGTACGCGCGCGATATGGCGTCAAAGAACCACCTGAGCATCGACTACGTGAATCAGAACTATCTTGAATTCGAGACGGAAAACCGATTCGACCTGATTCTCATGATCATGTGCGATTTCTGTGTGCTCAGTCCGGCGCAAAGAAGACGAATGCTGGACAAGTTCCGTGCGATTCTCAGTCCGGGCGGGTCCGTTCTGCTGGACGTGTACACGCTGACCGCCTTCGAGGGGCGAACGGAGAAATCAATCTGTGAGAAAAACCTCCTCGACGGATTCTGGTCGCCGGACGACTACTACGGATTCCTGAACATCGTCAAATACGAGGAGGACAAAGTCGTTCTCGACAAATACACGATCGTCGAGACGTTACGTACACGAACCGTTTATAACTGGCTGCAGTACTTCAGTATGGAGACGATCGAACAAGAGTTCGCCGAGGCCGGTCTCGCGATACGGGAATTTCATTCGGATGTTGCAGGATCGCCGTTCGACCCGAAAGGCGGGGAAATGGCTGTTATCGCCGCAAAGACGGAAGCGGTTGCAGTCCCTGATTCTCCTGTGTGACGTGGGCTTTGCACTCCAGGAAGCACGAAAGACGGTTTCATTCAGTCACGAACTATCCCATGACAGGAGACCGCATGGCTGCTTTTACCATTTGCACTCTTCGTCTCTCGTTTCCCGCGGTCCTGTTGGTTGCGGGTTCGTTGCCCGTCTCCGCGGAATCCACACCGAAAGTCATCTACGGAACGGACGACCGTCTTGACTGGCATGAGGAAACACATCCCGAGCGCCTTGCCCTGGCTCGTTCCACGTGTCTGCTCCGGCGGGGTGCCGTCGTGGATAACGGGGACGGCACGTGGACTTTGAACGGCTTGCCTCCCTCCTCAGTCTGGCTGGAGCCGATCGGGGTCGTTCCCCTCTGCGAGACGGAACGATTCAATGATCAGCCCGTGCTCGGAGACTGCTCGGGGTTTCTGGTGGCTTCGGACATTGTGGCGACCGCAAGTCACTGCCTTTTTGGAAACCTTGAGTTCGTGAAGTTTGTCTTCAACGTCTACATGATCGATGAGAACACTCCCCGCCTTGTGATTGACGATCAGGATCTCTATTTTGCCGACGAAGTGATTGGGCGGATGCCCAACGACGGCAGCGGCGAAGACTGGGCCCTGATCAGGCTCGACCGGCCCGTGACGAGTCCCGGTGCGGTGCCGTTGCCGACTCGAAGAAGCGGCATCATCGGCCTCGGAGAGAAAGTCGGAGTGATTGGCCATCCCCTTGGCCTGCCCGGCAAGATCGCCTGGGGGGATGACACGATCGTGCGCGACAATACCCGTCCATCCCAGTTCATCGCCAATCTCGATGCCTATGGAGGCAACTCCGGCTCCGCCGTCTTCAACCAGACGACGGGCATTGTCGAAGGAATCATCTTTGGCGGAGAAGTGGACTATGTTCTCATGGGAAACTGTGCGGCCACAAACGTCGTACCGAATGACGGCGGAGCCGGTGAAGGAGTCATGAGGTCAACGGTCGCGGGGTTTCAGAGCCTGATCCCCGTTGCTTCGCCCGCGGGTCCGCCGGTGATCGACGATTCCGCGAAAGGGAATGGAAACGGACTCATTGATCCGGATGATTCGAACATTGAAATTCTCTTTCCCGTTCGTAACGTCGACGAGAAAACGCTAACGGGAGTGACGGGGGCGCTTTCGTCGACGGACCCGAACGTGGTCCCCGGTGACGCGAACGCGGCCTGGCCGTCCATGGACCCGGGCTCGACGCACACTGCAGACACGTCGTTCACGTTCAGCATCAAACCCGAACATGATTTCGGAACACCGGTGCCGGTCACACTGAGCCTGACGCTGCCGGACAACGGCGGCACACGGGACTATACGTTCATGCTGGAAACGCAGAAACCGGTGGAAACGCAGTACTGGGGAATACGGTGACCGGGCGAATAGTAAAACCATCTTTCAGCTATCAAACCGTACGTGCGTGAGTCGATATGTGAAGCTCTACTTGTACGCTTCAGGAACTGCAATGCACAAACAATGTTGAAAAATGCCGCGCCCCATGAGCACAGTGGTCAGAATTTCCCTGTCGCCGTTAGAAAGGTGCGCTTTTTCCCGTGAATATAATCGAGTCTAATTCGAGGAAGGTATTGTGTATTGTGGCACGAAACTACTGGATTAATAGTGCATGAACATACTCTTCCAAACAGCCAAATTTGTTTCAATCAGGTTCGTTCGACAGCGAGGAAATAGTCCCTATCTGAAGAAGGTAAATCAGTCAACGGGGAGAACGGCGTTAATATACTCAATTTCTACAATGTGTACGATCAGGAAATGGCAAGGCTATATGGAAATCATTGCCGTTGGTGGCCACAACTTCACTATTCCATAATCGAGAAACATCAAAACCTATCCTCCGTGATTACCTCGAATATTCACAACTCACAGGAGGTATGTCCTTATTGAACCATTAAGAAAAAGTCTACATCCGCTTCAGGCTAAAAGCAGGAATAATATTCCGATTGCACCTCTTTATTTAACAACAATATCATCTTGAATTCATATAGGAGGTTCGCTTATGCCAAGAACAAACTTTACGCACTCACAAAGTGACCCGAATTATCTCTTCGCTGATTATCATGCCGCGACACTCAATCTCCCTACAAATATCAACGGTTCTACGTTCTCGATCAGGATTGTATGGGATGGCGGCTTGCAGGTCGGAAGAACCGATTTCAATGCTGCCGGAGGAAGTAACTGGAACGTTTACGACACCTGTCGGAGCTTTCAGGATGTACAGAACAATGGTCTTCCCACGACCTTCTTACAGGTAGCTGAGGGCGTGAATCATCAGATGGCGGCAAGCCATCGTCCCAGAGGGATCACGGTATTGTATGGATTTCAAGATAGTCGATCGCCCGGCCAGTTGTTAATTCGCACAAATAGGGTTAACCCACATGTCGCACTAGATCGGCAGGATGTTGTCCTCGATTGGCGAATCGTTCAAGTCGAGGAAGAAGTTGTGAACAAATTCGGTTTCCCGCTTGCATTCACGCAGAAGTTCCAAGAAGATAGTGAGTCTTTGTGAAAGAAATGGATAGAGATCCATAATTAATATGGGGTTCCAGCAGGACGAAACGCACGTTTTATGAATTACCGAGTATCAGCTGTAGTATGGATAGCTCTATTGGCAGGTGGGCTTGGACTTGGCTGTTTTGCTGCAAGTTGGTCAAGCCTCGATGAGTCCTTGAGGTATGTTCTTCTTACCCTCGGAAGTGTGCTTTCAGCAACTAGCTTGGCCAGCCTAGTCAAAATCGGGCTTCAACGGTTAGATAGCAAGACATTCAGAGAATGTTCACCGGAGGAGTGGGCCGAAAGGGCAATGACTGCTCTAGCTTCGAGAGAAGAGATACTTGGTGTCCACAGATACAAGAAAAAGTATCTCTATTACTGCTCATGGGAAGGAAAGAAACGAATCTGGCGTTACGTCAAAATTGATTTCTCTAGCGACTTTCGACATGGGTATCTCTGCCAGAAATACTCGATCGCAAGGCCTTCTTCCGAAGGTTCAGAGCCGGAGGTCTTTTGGTACGAGATGAAAGGTTACATCTTTCGAAAAGACCTGATTATTCTGGATTTCGGGCTAACCAGCGATGAAGTGAACATAACTCATTTGCCCGAGTATATTGGATTAGACAAAATTGCTTTCGGAATACACTCGCATATGGACTGGGACTCACGGTGGGTAAGCGACCCGGCCTTGATAAGCCAGAAACAGATTCATGATGGAACCCACTCCGATTATGGTATCCTAGGTAGCAAAGACGCACAAAAGCTTGATGCATTGTGGAGGGCTAATAAAAAATATAGAAGTGCTGTGTATACCGCTCTTCAAAAAAAGAAAACCAGCCCATGTAAAAGTATTGAGGACTGAATATCATGCGCTAGTAATATTACCTGTAGGTGTCTGCCTGTGGGCCGAATTGGCACATCGAAGACAGAAATTGTTAAGGAGTTTTCCGCTAACTCCGTAAGCAAGTACACTTGTTATTCTGTCTGGTTGACTGGTTGTTAGTTGATGCTTATCTGAGGAGATAGAGCCTAAACCCCATTTAGCATTAGCATTACATCAAACGGAACGGAAAGTCACAGAAACATCCACTTCATCGCCCAAGAATGACATCTCATAAGGCTTTGCCAAAGTGAGCTGGGACCAGGAGTCCCAAGGCACCACCCCTTCGCTTCCACGCTCAACTGCATTCTCAAGACCGATCATTCCCCCGCAACTTTGATCTCAACGAAGCAGTATTGCACCAATCGTTGTGTTGAAACCTATGATTCCATTCCCTACTCCACCATGAATGCGTCCAGTTCCACCGGCAGCGTTCCGGTTTCGTCGATGATGAGGCTGTTGGCGTAGATGACTCTTTCTGACGCCACGGTGTCGGCGTGTGCCCGAATGAATACGCCGTCCACGCCGGCGCTGGTCACGTCGAGGGTGCGGGACGCGCTGTAGGTTGTTCCCGTCGTCAGAGGAGTCACTTCGATGTCGTAGGATGAACCGCTCTGCAATGTCCAGATGACGCGAATCGGCGTGCTCACCGGAATACCCGTGTCCGCCGTTCCCGCGTCGTTGATGTCCCAGTTGGCTCCGCCCGACCAGTACAGATACGAGCCGGTGGTGCCACCGTCATCAATGCCTGCGCGAATGTAATCGCCGGATCCTCCGAAATCAAGATTCCCGGATTCCAGAGTCATGGAGATCTTCGTTCCCACCGGCAACCCGCTCGAAAAGCCGCGGGTAATGATCGGTGAGTCCGAATCGAAGGTTCCGCCCCGGGCGCGAACTCCCCAGGCCCGTCCTCCGGTGTTGATGGTGCCGGAGCCGCCGTAGACGGTTGTGCTGAGGCAAAAAATGTTTCCTCCGTTCGTTGCCACCGACCAGCTGGAAAAGCTGCTCGTTCCGCTGTTGCCGTTGTCGCCGCTCTGCAGGCCGTTGCCATAGGGTGAAGCGGAGGCGTCGTCTTCGTAATCCCAGGCAAAAAGAGCGGCAGGTAAAAGAAGAAGGATCGTTGCGCAATATCTGTTCAGCATAAAAGACACTCGTTCGATGGTTTCGGATCAGGATTCAAAAATCACGAACTGTGTCCAGCATGAAAACGGCTTCGCGAGTTCCCGCAAGACTGTCTCATTCAGTTCATAATTGAAGAAACACATACGCTTCGGGAGCCGATTCGATTCAGGAGTCTGCGACGCGTGTTTTATGGTTGAGCCCCGCCCGAGCTTTGGACGCTCTTTCGCCATGATCATTTCAAACAGCAGAAAGTTCATCTTCGTTCACGTCGCGAAAGCGGGGGGAACAAGTGTCACGAAGTCTCTGGAGCCTTCGCTGCGCTGGAACGATTTCGTGATCGGAGACTTCGGCGGCAGAATCAAATCGGATCGCTGCCGGCGGCTGCTGCTGGGCAAGCACAGCGCCGCCCGGGAAATCAGGAACGCGCTCGGAGAGGAAGTCTGGGACAACTACTTCACCTTCGCTTTTGCGCGGCACCCGTACCAGCGGGCGGTCTCCCTGTTCTTTTATGTCAAACGCATCATCGGCAATAAAGGGGTCAGCCGCTACCTGCGCCACTTCCCCTTCCTGCGGAACGGACCCGACGCCTTCTGGGGATGGCCCGCGACACGGGCGTATCTGGAGGGAAAGAATTTGTCAGGCTTCCTTCGTCTGGCGGAGGAATACGGCGCCAGGGGCATGAGGCCTCAGGCGAATTATTTTCTCGACGAGTCCGGTGGTGTGATGGTCGACCACGTCGGCAAGCTTGAACAAATGGAGGCGGAGATGGAGTTCCTCGCCGGGAAACTGGGACTGCCGAAACTCCAGGCGGAACAGGGCAGCCGTGCGCCTTCGCCATCATGGCGGGATTTTCTAACGGCGGAAGACAGGGAGTTCCTCTTCGGTGTCTTTCAGAAGGACTTTGATCTGCTGGACTACGATCCGGAGTTGTAGCAGAGACAAACACGAACTCCGATCCCCTTCGACACACAAACAGCTGAACGTATCACTCCCGTGCCGCGGAGTCAAATCGCACGCCTGTGAATCTCGCACGCCTGTTGCGGCTTTTTCACTCCGTTCATGAGGCCGTGACAGACGATTCTCTCAACAACCGTGTGGATGATTCTTTAAGGTTGAACCAACGAGCGATTCGGCTGCTGCTTCGGCATGATTATCTCCAACAGTGGAAAGTTCATCTTTGTTCACATCATGAAGACGGGCGGTACCAGTGTAACGAAGTCGCTGGAGCCCTTGTTGCGATGGGACGATTTGGTGGTTGGAAACTTCGGCGGAAAGGTTAAGGCGGATCGTTGCCCGCGGCTGTCTCCTGGAAAACACGGCACCGCCATGGAAATCCGGGAAGCTCTCGGAAACGATCTGTGGAATGATTACTTCAGCTTCGCGCTCGTTCGGCATCCCTTTCAGCGAGCGGTTTCCACGTACTTCTATATCGAACGCATCGTCCGGAGCAAAGGAGCGGGTCGCTACCTGCACCGTCTTCCCCTCCGCCGATACTCCTCCGATGTTTTCTGGCAATGGCCGGCAACCCGTGCTTACCTGGAGGGGCGAAATCTTGCCGGTTTTCTCCGCCTGGCAAATGAATATGGTGCCAAAGGCATGAGACCTCAGATGAACTGGCTTCTCGACGAAAACGGGAATGTCATGGTGGACCACATCGGAAGAGTTGAAAAAATGGAGGCGGAGATGGAGTTTCTTACCGGGAAATTCGGCCTGCCGGATCTGAAAACAAAAAACAGCAATCGTTCCCATTCGCAGCCGTGGAGGGAACTTCTGACAAAGGCTGACAAAGAGTTTCTCTTCGGCGTCTTCCGGAAGGACTTTGAGCTGTTGGGTTACGACCCGGAACTGTAAAATGCACAATCGGGGCCGCGCCGCCGAGAAGGGCGTGTGCCGTTTCCATTTCTCCCAAATTCATCAATCTCATTCATTCTTCCCATTCTTCCCATATTTCCCACGGATTCCTGAAATCGCAAGAGACCTGGTGTAGAGCGTTGTCCCGTTCGGGAGGCGCACCATGCCGATCAAGCCTGTCGCGCCCGCGGTCATGAAACGGCGGGCCGAGCATCTGCACAAAGCCATGATCTTTAACTCCACCGCGGAGAAGGATTTCCGTGTTCTTCTGCGGGCGCTGGAAGCCGGTGACCTGGTTTCGGCGCATCTGAAGGCGATGGAAATCGAAGAGCTCATGCGGGCAACTCAGCGGCGCATTCGCTTCGCCATGAGTGCCGACCCCAATGGCGTCAAAAACGCTCTGCGGCGTCTCGATCGTCAGCTCAACGCGCTGAATGAGGGCGATGAGGACATGCTGATGCTCCCCCACGCCAACGGGCTCGTCGAGGAGTTCGACATCGTGACAGGTATCAGCGTCATGCGCGACGCGGAGGGCGTCATCGTCTCCGTTGGCGGCGTTCCCGGACACACCAACACGCCGGAGGAACCGGATGAACAACACCATGGAAGACGTACAGGGAAGCGTGCTGCTGAGTGAGAAAACCCGGGCACACACAGTGCGAAAAAGCCCGCAGTGCAACGGCCCGGCTGCAACGCCGCGCATGACATACATCGACGGATCGGCGCTGTACACGGCGCACCTGCCGGAACCCGTCTGGATCGTGCCCGGCCTGATCCCGGAAGGCCTCACGATTCTCGCGGGACGGCCGAAGTCCGGCAAGTCGTGGCTTGCCTACGACCTTGCGCTGGAGGTTGCCCGAGGCGGCTGCGCGCTTGGCAACAAACCGTTCGCCGTCGAACAGGGCCGCGTGCTGCTTCTTGCGCTGGAAGACAGCGAACGGCGGTTGCAGGACCGCATGAAGGCGCTCTGCCACGGCGGTTCTCCCCCGCCCCCGGGTTTTCTGCACATCGCAACGGTGGGCACCGGCTTTCCCCTGCTGGATCAGGGCGGCCGCAATGAAATCGAAGGCTGGCTGCGGCAACACCCTGATGCGCGGCTTGTTGTTGTCGACACATTAAAGAAGATTCGACCCGCCGGCACCGGACGCCGCTCCGCCGAATACGACAACGACTACGAGTTCACCGGAGAACTGCAACAGATCGCGCTGCGCCACCGCGTGGCGATTCTCTGCGTTCATCACACGCGCAAAGCGGCCGCCGAAGATCCTTTCGACGAAATCAGCGGCACCCTGGGCATCACCGCCGCGGCGGACGCTCTGATGGTGCTCAAACCGAAGGGAAACAGCGAAGGCATTCTTCACGCCCGCGGACGCGACTTCGAGGAACAACGCGCCGCCCTGCGCTTCCACAACGGATCGTGGACCTGGAACGGTGACGCCGACCGGCTCGACGCCAGTGACGAACGAAGAGCCGTGCTCGAACTGCTGGAAAACGAAGGCCCGATGACGTCACGGGAAATCGCGGAGCATGTGGAGAAGAAACACGGTACCATCCAGCAACTCCTTTGGAAGATGGCCAAGGCACAACAGATCATCCGTACAGGCAGAACTTATCGCCTTTGCCGTTCATCACCGGTAAATGTGGTAGAGACGGTAGAGAATGAATGATTACAAATCCCTAAACAGGGCAAAAACCTTTACCGTCTCTACCGTCTTTACCGGTAATAAGGTGGTAATGTCGTAGTGCCTGGAGAAATGAGAACCTTGCCGGTTCCGCACGACAACCGAATGTGCCGCCACTCCTCATGGACTGCGGGGGCTCTGCCCCCGCTTTTCCGGGCCGGAGTTTCACTCCGGCTTCTGACACTCGAAGTCGTCGAGAACCTGAAGCTTGTCGGTCTTCATTTCAAGTACCGTCCTGCCAAACCCGGGATTCGCTTCCTGCAGGAACCATTTCATGGAGCACCACGGATAGTTCTCCGCTCGTGCCACAACACCATGCTTCTCCGGATTGGCATGCACGTACTTCAATCGTGCCAGATAGCTCCTCTGGTAAGTCAGACAGGTGTCGCGATACTGAAACCAGACTTGTCTTCCCGGTGTATCATCCTCTCTGTTGATTCGCTTTGCGACGACAGAATGAATCGCCCGAACCATTGGAACAAGCGTTCGGGCATCCTGCGGTGCTCTGCAAATCAGATGGTAGTGATTCGACAGGAACGCCCATGCTTCGAGCGTCCATTCAAAACGTTCCGCAAAGTTGAAAACCGTCGATTGGAGAAATGTCAGACGATCCGCCGAAAGAAAATGGTGAGCCTTGCCGTATGTCGATGCGGTGATGAAGTAGACGGTGTTCGGCGAGAACAGGTGCGGAGGGGCGTGCGTCCACTCCTTCCATTGAACAGGGGGTAACGTGCTCATCGCCAGCCTCTCTCCACAAAACGCAACGGCCATCCTCTCACGCCGCAGAGTGAACGTCGTGCCTGGATTCCCGGGCGGTCGAGTGAAATCGCTTCGGGTATCATTGTCTCCCAGGAACGTACCAGCAGAGCTGGTACGCGGGAAAGCGGCGGCAAAGCCACCGCAGTCCAAAGACCAACTCGAGCGACTTATTCCATGATCCAGACGTCGGTTGCGATAGCCTTTGCAGGCGTCCAGAAGCCGCCTCTGATCTGAAACTCTCCGCCTTCCGCCTTTGCCGCGTCGGGCTGGCCAATGGTTCCCGTCACCTTGAACTCTCCCCCGGAACCTGTTCCTCCTCCGGAGTCGATGGTGAACGCTCCGGCTTCGGGAGTTCCTCCGCCGAGCACCGACGTCCCCGCAACGACAAGAGCGCCGGCAAGCAGAAAACCGGCACCGGCCAAAACAACAGATCGTTTGAAGCGCGGTCTTTCCATCATCTATCTGCTCTCCTCCTCCGAATTCAAAACGACCCCTTCGAGCTTCTCAAGCCGTTGCCTTAACTCGTCGTTTTCTTTCTGAAGCATGTCGTTTTCCGACTTCAGTTCGCGAATGCCGTTCAACATGGTCCAGATGATCGGGTCGTTGTTCACATGAAGGTATCCTTCCCGGTTGCCGGACACCGCTTCCGGCACGGTTGCCTCCACGTTCTGGGCGGAGAGACCGACATGCTCCGCATCGCCCGGCAGTCCGAGAGGATTACCGTCTCTGTAGCGGTACCGGATCGGTTGCAGATCTTCCAGAGCATCCAGTCCGCGGGTAAAATCAGCACGGATTTCTTTCAGCCGGCTGTCCGACGGAACAGACCATGAACCTCCACCGGGTTTGCCAGCGGTTCCGTTCACATGAAGCGTGAATTCCGGTTCTTTTGTTCCAATGCCAACCAGTCCGTCCGCAATCAGGCTCGGCGCATTGAAACTTCCTCCGACTTCGAGAATCGTCAGTTCATCCGTGGTGCTGTCGCCGACATAGGCAAAGTTTCCCTGCACCGCCACTGAACCCGGATTGGTGAAGCCCGTGCCGAACGTCCCCAGAGGAACAATGTTGTCGGGGTCCGATATGTCGAAGATCAGGAACAGATCCGTGTCGAAATCGACAACGTATGCAAAATCCCCCTGGATCGCGATATCGAACGGCCGGTCCAGGTTCATTGTTTCGGTATCCCGCGCCACGATTGCCGACGGATTGGAAATGTCGAAGATCGCCAGAGCGGGCACGTTCTCATCGACGACGTAAGCAAAGTCTCCCTCAACCGCAAGCGCCAGAGGCCTCAGAAGCCCCGTGGTGTCCGTGTCCATCGGAACGATGTTGGAAGGATTGGAGACGTCGTAGATCGCCAGCGTCGCCGGATCTTCAGCGACGACATACACGTAGTCTCCCTGAACCGCAATGTCTCCGAGAATTGAAAAGCTCGTGCTCTCCGTGTCCATCGGGACAATGTTCTTGGGCTGGGAAACGTCATAGATGAGAATGTGCTCAACCATCTCCTCGTCGTTGAGAATATAGGCAAAGTTCCCCTCCACCGCCAGATCCGTGGGCGTTGTGATTCCCGCGCCCTCCGTATCCAGAGCTTCAATATTGTCGGGATCGGAAACGTCGAAGATCGCCAGCACGAAAGTGCCCTGATCGAGAACATAGGCAAGAGACCCGTCCACACTGACATCGACCGGAAAGGAGAGCCCCACATCCGTCTGGTCTCTGAGAACGATGTTGTCGGGATCGGAAACATCGAAAATCGTAAACTCCTGATTTCCGAAGTCGGGAATGTAGACAAAATCACCCTGAACGGCGATCGCTTCCGGACCGACCGAGCCCTGCCTGTCACGAAGAAGGATGTTC
>JANQSL010000097.1 GCA_028284075.1 Candidatus Sumerlaeia bacterium
CCCACGCGAGCTTTGTTTCCGGTTCCTCGAAACGGGCTTCTCTTTGTTGCAGTGACACGATCAAGTCAGCGATATCGATTGTACCGGCTGAAGCCAGGACATCGCCTTCTCCGGAAACATCCACGGAAAACCGCATCGTTCCGTCAACGGATTGCGGCTCGTCAATAACCGTGTACTTCCGCGCGGCATCAAGAAGCGTCGCCAGATCGAGCTGTCCCTCTGCAACCGCGCTCCAAAGCGGCCCGTCAACGGTCTGTGAAGCCTCTCCCCGGACCGCCAGACGATCGGCCAAAGGTGACTGAAATGATGTCGTCTCCACCGTGACGGACCGGTCAGCGGCATGAAAAGCAAGATCCGCGGATGCACGAAGCGCAAGCGGCTCAAGATCCATCGCTCCATTCGCAAGAACTTCAGGATTCATCGTCAATGGATGGAGTGTTAGAAGTTTCCGCGGCTTGAGATCGACATCGACTCTCGCCTTTACGGATTCATCAATCGCCTCGCCTTCTATTTGCAAAGCGAGAGAACCGGTAGCCAGTGTTGTGTCGCTGTCTGTCAGAATCCGTGTCACGACCCGCGTTAAGCCCGCGAAGTCCGTTTCCGCCGTAAGCAGAAATCCGGACGGCATCGTTGGTTCGTTGAGTGCAATTCCATCCGCCCTGAAGGAAACCGAAAGAGCGTC
This sequence comes from Candidatus Sumerlaeia bacterium, assembly GCA_028284075.1. Lineage (GTDB taxonomy): Bacteria > Sumerlaeota > Sumerlaeia > SLMS01 > JAHLLQ01 > JAJFLJ01. The sequence goes on from JANQSL010000097.1 coordinate 683, forward strand.
GGACTGCTCAAACGTTCCTTCCAGGGAAGCGCGCTCGCTCATATCCAGAGGAATCGATCCGTTAACATCCAGCACCATGTCCAGTGCACCGGGATGAATTGTTCGACCTGCCGTTGAAATCGACATCTCGTTGAAACCCGATACATTCAGGGAAAGGGCGGCTTCCAGTGTCTCATTGCCTTGCGGCTCAAGAGTCAGAGTCAGATCGACGACCCCGTCAGGTTCGGAAATCGAAACCGGTAAATCAATCTGCTGCAAGAGAGGAGCGATCGTCTTCACAGGAATCGATACGCGCGTCGCACTGGATTCATTGAGGCCTCCATGGAAAAAGAATCCGCCGTCATTGATCTGCTCCGGCTTCATCATTCCGTCGCTCGCAACGGTGGCGACGATGTCCTCCGGCATGACAACGCCATCGCTTCCGATCCACGACTCGATTTTGGCGCGAACATCCCAGGGCAGTCGTGCGTCGTTCAACCGAACATCACCTGCGACGTCCGCCGTCACGGGATTGGTTCCTCCCTGCCAGAGCACTCTCAGCGAGCCGTTCTCCCATCCGCAGACAATACCCGCCGGTTCATCGACAACACGCAAATCGATGCTTTCGATATCGATCTTCAAATTCGCAACAGGCAGCGACGTCGGCGTTGATGTCTCTTCAGGTATCGCCTTTTCCTTCGACATTCCCGCGATCGAGTCAGCAAGAGGTTGAAAATTCCAGTGACCGCTGTCGTCACGAACGACATTTGCTTCAAGAGAACCTACCGAAACACCGTCAAAGTTAAACGGCATTCCCCGCAAAACAGTTGGAAGATCCATTGGAACTCGTACGTTCGCCGCGGCAAACAGTGGATATTCGCCGGAGGATTCCCGCGCATCCAGCGTAATACGCTCGATGTGCAATGACGTTCGCCAGCCAAAGCTGACTCCGGAAACACGGACATCCGTTCCAAGTTGATCGCTTAACGCCGCCGAAACACGCCGCTCCGTGAAACCGCTCGTGATCACGGCCGGCAGAAACAGGATCACCAGGAAAAGCAGGATCGCGGCGCCTGCACAACTGATGACCAGCAACCGCTGCCAGCGGCGCTTTCCGGAAAGGTTCTGATTTGTGGAGGGTTGCTCGGTCAATGGGCCCTCGCGGCGTGCGGCATCCTGTGATGCACGATCACGGCGCGGCTTCAGTCGTCAATGTTCGAGCGGAAACAGCGGGTCATCTCAAGGCCGCTGTGTTCGTGGTGAAACGGTTCGCCAACACCTGTCCGCCCACACCGCCAAGAGTCGTGTTGAGATAGGCGCGTGCTTCCGCCACCCGTTTCGGAATACCTGGATGCGTCCCGCCCAGCCAGCCTCCCGAAGCCTGGGTGGACCGGGCTCCAAGCCGCTCAAGAAACGCAATCAAACCCTCCGGGTCATACCCGGCAAAAGCCATGTACTCCAGAGCCACCTTGTCCGCTTCAAATTCGAATTTCGATCCCAGGCCGCGGTTGAACAACGTGTCCGTCGCCGTATCCACACCCTGTCGATAACGTGCGTTGTCCGCTTCGATTGCTTCCGCCGTCATCAGGCCCGCGTTGAAAAGCTGCGTCTTGCGATAGATCTGCAACATGTGCCGTTCGGTCACATGAGCTATCTCGTGCGCCAGAACTCCGGCCAGTTCCGCTTCCGATTCCATCATCTTCATCGCGCCCGTCGTCACAAAAATATAGCCACCGGGTCCCGCAAACGCATTCGGCGAATCATTCTCAATCACCGCGAACGAGTACAGCAGATCGGGACGACCGCTCTGCCGCGCAACGGCCCGGCCCACAAGATTGACATAACGTTGAAGACTCTCATCGGAGTGACGTGCGCCCATCTCCGCATAAGTCCTGACAGCCACACCTTCACCAAGCTTCTGTTCGACCTCCGGCGAGATGGGACTGGCGGCGCCCGCCAGCTCCCCCGCCGCGGCTCCGTAGCGCCGTGCCTGTTCCTCATCTTCCGTCGCGGCATAAGCGGCAATCGTGGCGAGCGTGCTGACATCGCGGGAGGAAAACCCTCCACCACCGGACCCGCCCCCGCAGGCGGAAAGCAATGAGACTGAGAGAAGTGCCGCCATCAATCGCATCATAATGTCAGCCCTCCCTCTTTGATAAACGCTTCAACTTCCGCATCGGTAATGGAGGCTGCAAGGTTGTCGGTGGTGTCCGCCTGTTCGACAGCATCCTCCGGCACCCCCTGGGCTTCCGCCATTTCCCTGGCTTCCTCACCGACAAGGCCCCGGTTGGTCGCGGCGGTGCGCATTTCGGTAATATCCCGATCGTCCCGCACCAGACCGCCAAGCCCCCGCCCGCGGTCCGGCGGGTTGTCCTGAACCTGCCGGGCTGTAATCCAGCCCTCCGTCCCATCGCTCGTACGGACCTTCAGGCGCAGTTTGCTGTCCTGCACGACTGTAAGCGCGGTTCCTTTTCTCACCGTGGCAACGACGGGACCGCCGAAGCCTGTGCCGGATCGAATGTCCGCCTCGGATGGCGTGACGTAAACGGTGCGCTGAGCCGCGGCACTCCCTCCGAAAGCGAGGAAGGCGGCAAGCGCCATGGGTTGAATTCGATTCTTCATTGTTTCCGTTTCCTGCAGGGCCGCGTCATTTCAGCGCGGCCGATTCATATCGTCAGACATCGCCGCGAGCCGTATTGTTCACGGACTCGAGGGCGGCGGCAACGAGTTGTCCGCCGAACCCGAAAGACCACTTCAGCACACGGCGGACCGGAGCCGACCTGGACTTCGTTAGAATTCGAAGTTTCTCGCACCGTGGAGCGGGAACTGAGAACCCGGAGGTGGCGGGGAGAAAGCCTCCTTCCATCGCGGCAAGGGAGGCCGCCAACTCGACGGCGCCTGCCGCACCCATCAAGTGACCGCTGGCCGCCTTGTGAGCATAAACAGGCGTGTCGCATCTGTTTTTCCCCAACAAGGTATGAATCGCGGCCGCCTCCGCCTCATCGTTCGAACGGGTCGCAGTGGCATGCGCGACAAGCAGATCAACTTGACTCAAGTCCCAGTCTGCACGCTGTACCGCGAGGTTGCCCACGTGAGCGATCATCGCTCCCGACGTATCGATGCCCACGGAGTGAAACGCGTCCGCTCCAAAGGCATATCCGGCGATTCGAGCCAGAGGCTTCAGACCTGCCTGCAACGCCACGCGCTCTGAAACGAGAAGAAAAAGTGCCGCTCCCTCGCCGGGCACAAACCCGTTGTGACACGCATCAAACGGAACGGATCGGTCAGTTGCAAGAACGCCGAGGTTCTGGAAGCTGGAGAGATAGAACGGATGGATCGTGGCCTCGGAGCTGCCTGCAATCGCGAGATCGGCAAGACCGTCCTGGATGTACTCCGCAGCTCGAAGAACGTTGCTGAGCCCGGTTGCACAAGCGGCTGAGAAAGACCCCGCCGGACCGGCGCACTGATAGCGCCGAGCCAGATGCCACAAGGGTTTGCAGGGCGACAAGTCCATGAAAGACCGGGCCGCCAGGGTTGGCTCGCGGAGGTATTGGAGGAGGGCTCCCTTGCTGGTGGCGGCGGCAACCGCCCGGCGTTCGGGAGGCACGATTTCGAGACAGGCGTCAAGGGCCGGGTGGAGCTGATCCGCGCAGGAATCGAGGAATTGCAGGGTACGATCAAAACCCTCGCGGGGAGGAAAACCCTCCACGGTCGCGGCGGGAATTCCGTCGGTATCGCGAACCGCCGAGATTCCTTCGCGCAGCGAGTCTGTGAACTCAGGGCGGGAATGACCGAGGGGACTGACGATACCCCAGGCGGCAATGTATGGTGCGGTGGAGGACATGAATTTCCCGAGGCGGTGTTGCCGGCTCCGGGAGAACTGTGGGAGGTCCGGAGGGAGAGGGCGATGTGATTCGACGCACTCAAACCCCTCGACACTGAACCCCGGAAATGCGCTCTTGAGGCATTCGCATATTGGGAGAGCGATTCATGCCGAAGACCCCAATGGGGCGGAGAGCGCTGCCGGTCATCGGGGCTGCCGTGGCGCTGTCGGGTTGTGCAGCCAAATATCATTATGAGCCGAAGGCGGAGCGGCCGAACATTGTTTTCATCTTCTCAGACGATCATGCCTGGCAGGCCATCAGCGCCTACTCGCCACGGCTGATCGACACGCCGAACATTGACCGTCTGGCCAACGAGGGGACGCTCTTTCGAAACTGTTATGTCACAAATTCCATCTGCGGCCCCTCCAGGGCTGCGGTTCTGACGGGCAAGTATTCCCATGCGAACGGTTTCTACCGGAACGGGAATCTGTTCGACGGATCCCAGTGGACGTTCCCGCAGGCACTCCAGGGCGCCGGGTATGAAACGGCGCTGATCGGAAAATGGCACCTGGGGGAGCACATGGCTCCGCAGGGATTCGACTATTCGTGCACGCTGATCCGGCAGGGTCCCTATTACAACCCACCGATGCTGCTGGATGAGAATGGAGACGGCAAACGCGAGGAGATCAGTCACACCGGATACACGACGGATGTTATCACGGATCTCACGCTGGACTGGCTGGAGAACCGTGAGGACAGGAGCCGGCCGTTCCTGCTCATGACACAGCACAAGGCGCCGCATCGTCCCTGGATGCCGGCCCTGCGTCATCTGGACGAGTTTGAGGATGTGACGATTCCGGAGCCGGAGACGTTCTTCGATGATTACGGGGGTCGGCCACGGTCTGTTCTGCTGCAGGATATGGCCATTGAATACACAATGGTGGATCGTGATCTCAAGCTTGAGGAAATGCCTCACCTCAATGATGAGCAGCGGGAACAGTGGAATGCCGTGTATGGTCCGCGTAATGATGCGTTCCGTGAAGCGAATCTCGAGGGCGACGATCTGACCCGCTGGAAGTATCAGCGATACATCAAGGACTACCTCCGCTGTATCCGTGGTGTGGATGAAAACGTGGGCCGGCTGCTGGACTATCTCGATGAATCCAGTCAGGCGGAAAACACGATCGTGATCTATTGCTCGGACCAGGGTTTCTTCCTGGGCGAGCACGGCTGGTTCGACAAGCGCTGGATGTATGAAGAATCATTCCGCACTCCTTTGCTGGTGCGCTGGCCGAATCATACCGCACCTGGTACGGAGAACGAGGACCTGGTGTCGGTGATCGATCTTGCCGCAACGTTCTGCGATGTTTCGGGAGCACCGGCTGATCCCGATGTGCACGGGCGATCGCTGGTGCCGGTGCTGGAGGGCCGCACGCCGGAGGACTGGCGGGATGTGTTCTATTATCACTACTATGAGTATCCCGGATGGCATGGGGTCAGGAAGCACTACGGTCTTGCCGATGGCCGCTACAAACTGATCCACTTCTATGAACTCGATATGCGGGAGTGGCATCTGGTGGATCTCGTGGCGGATCCCCACGAGCTGAGGAATTTTTACGACGACCCCGAGTATGCGGAGGTGCAGGCTCGAATGCATGAAGCGCTGGAGGAGGAACGAAGGAGACTGAATGTGCCCGATCCCGATCCACCGGAGTCGTACCCGCCGGGCGATCCGTTCGGTCCGACGAAGGTCGAGAAGGTGAAGAAGGGATTCTTTCTGTTTTAGCATTTGAGGGAGAAGTCATTGGACGGTTGAGAGGCGGGTTTGAGGGTTGGAGGTTTTCTTCTTCGTCTTCGTCTTTATCCGCGCGGTTTCGCCTGTGTTGATTTCCAGCGAACCCGCCTCATGAGCGCGGGTTCGTCTATCGCTTGCGGCATTCCGCGATTCGAAGGAAGCCGACACTCCTTCGGTACCGCCGCACGCGTGATGGGTCCTGCAAACCGGCAGGGCTTTTGAAGGCCCTCCGTATGGGAAGAAACCCGGGCCAAAACGTTGTGTTTTGAGGCCAGGATTCCGGTGCCGAAATGAGGTTGATGGCCTCATCCGTTGTCTTCAGCGTCACAGGGTGAGAATCCGTTTCGAATGCTCAGACTCCCGGACCGGAAGGGTTCTGGAACCACTCCCGATTTCTGCTCGGCTTGTTTTGACGTCATGCGGTGTTGTGCATGCGTGAGTCCTGCGGTGCCATCAGGCGAAGCACGTTCCGCCTCCGCTTTGCAGCTTCGACGCAACGGGCGCGGATAAAGACGAAGAGAAAGAAGATGTTCGATGTTCAGAGGCGATGGGTGGTGTTACATGGTTGCTGCTCCTTTCGGGTCGAGCTGACAGAGCGCATTGAACCACAGGTCGTTTCAGATTTCAGGAATCCGTGGGAAGAATGGGAGATATGGAAGATTTTAACGAGAAAGGCTGTTTTGGGAGATATGGGAAATATGGAAGGGGTTGAGAAACGGGGACGTAACCCGGGTGTTTTCAGGAGTGGTTTTTCGTAGCCAGGGGAAAGGTTGAAACCACGGAAAAGAGCAAAAAGCAAAACCACAAGGACGCCAGGACGTGAGGGATCATAACGTGTTGCGTGGAAGCCGAGTTGCGATGGCGATCCCGATGCCGATTTTCGAGTCGTGCCGAGGGTGGTCTTTTCTTTCGTTCGCAATCGCCACGAACGGGTTGAAATTTATCGGTCCGTGGTTTTTGAGACAAACCGAACAATCGAGCCAATGTCGCCGGGATCAACGCCGGGTATGGTGCCCAGTTCGTCGCGATGAGGAAGACGCCATGCGCGCCTGCCGAGCATGAGCCAAAGGCGTTCGGTGTCCCAAAGTGTGAGATCGGTGTAGTCTCTGAACCGCAGGACTGTTTTGAGACGACGGGCCTGGATCAACGCCCAGACCTTGAAGGCAAGAACCGTGGCTGCCAAAATTCCGAGCACTTTCCATCCATTGAGGACGACGTTCAGAACATGAGCCCTGAAGGGGGTGTGACGCGTGCGGGCGGTTCCGGGGGGTTCGACTTTGGTCGTGTGGTTGAAGTGGCGACTTGTCTGAATGATGGAATGCGGTCCCGCGGCCTGCCGGTAGTGTCTGAGAATGTCGCCGACGGTTACATTTTCGAAGGTCACCTGTGGCGTCGTAACAGGAGGACGTGAGGCCCAACGGGTCTGCAAGGCACGGGAAAGAAAGTTTTCCATCTCCTTTCCATTCCTGAAGGTTGCTTTGGAGACAATACAGTCCGTGAAGTCGGCAACACTGCGATTTTCTTTGGGAAGCTCCGGCAAGAAAGGGAGCTTCAAAATCGCACGATGGGTACGCTGCCGATGAAGGAGCTTGAAATTCAGAGGGAGATTCGCGGGAACGGAAGCCGTCAGGATTGTCATGCCAGATTTGTTGATCCTTGTGGCCGAGTTCAGCAGGACTCGGTCTCCCTCCGAATCAAAGGCGACAAGTTCGGAGAGATTGTAGGGAAGAGCATCAAAAACCAATGCGACGTTTCCATCTTTTTTCAGAGCTGCGGCGATTGCGCTCCGGTCTCGTTGCTCGTCATTACCCTCAATCTCGAGAAGACCGCCATGCAGTCTTCCAATCGCCCGCAAAAAGATCCTCTGGTCTTTATGACGGACTGCCGTGCCGGGGTGGGATGGAATGCCGACTTCAACACCCGGTCCAAGCCATGTCAGGTGAAGATCCGCCGGTCCGGCAGCAACAGAGTTTCCCGCAAACACGTAAGTCCTGAGCCGAACCATCTCACCATCGTGCAGCTCCAACCAGGGAGATGTCGGATAATCGATCGGCCAGCCCGTGCGAGCGTCCCGCAGATCCGCCGTCATGCCCCGGTAATCCGGTTTGCCGTCTTCTTCGAGCAGGAAGCAGATTGAATATGTGTCTCCCGGTCTCCAGCCCCCTATCCATTGTTCTTTCGCAACGCCCGTCCGCTCAACCAGGGCTTCCTGATCACTTACAGCCATTGGTTTGCCGTCAGGATCATACAACCGGACAGGTGTGGAGGGTTGTAAAACGGTGGAATCGAACGGAATCGTCCGCACGGCAATCGCAGCAAGCCGAAGCCTGCCGCCTCCTTCAAATTCAACGGGCTCATCGCCGACAACCGTCTGTGTCGTTTTTGCCGGGAAATACGAGATTCCCATGACAATTCCTCCCGGCTGCACTTGTGGGGTATACTTCTCTTTCCACTCGGGCTCCCAGACGGTGACGTCTTCCTCATGGATCGGTGCGGGTTCACCGTAGGGTTCGACGAACTGCGGTATCCGAACGGCATCGACGGGGGCTTCAAAGCGGCCGGAGTTGAGGGCACGCAGTATCCATGGGACCACGATCAAGATAAACGCGAGCGCGACGACAACGGCGAGAAATCGAAGCGGACCGTGACCCGCGAGTATGGCGGAGCGCCAGCGGCGGATTGTCGTCACAAGCCCCTCGAACCGTGCATTGTCTCGCACCTCAGAAGAGGGATCACCTGCGCACTCGCCGGAGCGCAAAGCGATTTGTCGCTCGAGACTTTGTGCGGCGCGCCTTCCCACTTGCGGTAGTCCGGTCCTGTGTGGAGGGTGCGGCGGCGAAAGGGCATGACGATGCGGAGAAAACTGCTGAGTGACGAGTCCCGTTGCGTGGTCTATCTGGCGGCGGGGTTCCTGCTGTTCATGACGGTGGTGCAGGGCTTTTACTCCGCCGTGGAGCAGTCAACCGCGCCTCCACCTCCCAAGCCGGTGCAGCCCAAAACACGACTGGTCAAGAATCCGGAAAAGCCACCCCAGAGATATGTTCCTCCCGCACGGGTGGAATTCCCCATCTACTGACGGGAAAGAGCGGCGGACAATGACGACGGTTCTGGTTCCGATGATCGACGGCTTCGAGGAAACGGAAGCGGTCGCGACAATCGATTTGATGAGGCGCGCCGGTTTTAAAGTGACCACCGCCGGCATCGGCAAGCGTCAGGCCACGGGCTCGCATGATATCACGATGCAGACGGATGCGGAGTTCGGACAGATCAGGGACAGAGACTACGATGCCATCGTGCTGCCGGGAGGTCCGGGGTTCAAGCAACTGGACGGGGTTGCGGGTTTGCACGAGCGACTTCGAAAACAAGCCAAAGCGGAAAAGCTGGTGGCGGCAATTTGCGCGGCGCCGTCGATTCTGGCCAATGCCGGATTGCTGAGGAGCAGGACGGCGGCGTGTTTTCCGTCGGTGGAAGAGGTGGTTGCCAAAGGCGGAGCAAAGCTGGTGCGCGAGCGGGCTGTTCGTGACGGAAACGTTATCACGAGCCGGGGTGCGGGAACGGCCGTGGACTTCGGTCTGGCAATTGTGGAGTACTTCGAGGGGAAAGACTCTGCGGAGAAACTGGCGGAACAGATTTGTTACCGCTGACGGGCCGAAGTGGATCTCATCACAGATAGCGATGCTCTTAACGGAGACGAGGGTTCGCGGCGGAGTCCGCTCGTCGAACCGGTGTGCGTTGCACTGGCGGTTCTTGCTTTCTACTGGACTCATCTGGATTTCACGCGCATGCAGACAGGTGGCGATTTCGCCAACCTGTTCTGGCCGCTGAAGGAGTTTCGCCTGCGAGTGCTGGCGGAGGCGGGTGTCGTTCCTCTCTGGAATCCCTATGTGTTTATGGGATCGCCGCTGGCGGCGACAATGCAGCACGCGGTCTTTTATCCGATCGATTATCTTTTCTTTTGGAAAAGCCCGACTCTGGCGGCAATGAATCTGTACGTTCTCGCGCACAACGTGCTGGCGGGCATCGGCATGTGGTGGTGGATGCGCAGAGGATGGGGAGTTTCGGGGCTCGGTGCGGTTTATGCGGGTGCGGTTTTTCCGTGCACGGCGTGGTTCTGGGGAGCGCAGGAACACATCAATCAGGTGGCGGCGGTGGCATGGATGCCATGGCTGTTGGGAACAGCTCTTTTGTTCGCGCGAGATGCATGTTCGTGGCGGCGATTCGTTGTGCAGTACACGGCGCTGGGAAGCCTGCAGTTTCTTGCGGGCCATCCTCAGGCCGCCTTCTACACGCACCTTGCGGGGTTCGGCATCATTGTCATGAGTGTGATTCTGCGGTGCGGTGCGGTCTGGCGAATCAAGGAACGAATCAACAGAACCGGTTTCAAAAGAAACCCTTTGCTGCTCGGTATGAAGCCAAGTCGTGTGCCGGCTTCCGTGGCACCGCGGTGTAACGGGTCGTGGGCATGTGCGGGCTATTCACTGAGTGCGTTTGCCGCCGCGGGTCTGCTCACTGGACTTGTCTGCAGCGTGCAGCTTCTTCCGGCAATGGAGCTAAGCGGTTTGTCGTACCGCCAGTTCCAGGGCACGGCGTATTCCATGACGTACAGCATGCCGCCGGATGTGCTGGTCACGGCGGTTCGACCGCACGCGTTCGGAAGTTACCTGGATGGATACTCTGACCAGAGAGCGTATAACGAGTACGGTTTTTACGCGGGCCTGTGGACGTGCGCCCTGGCGCTTCTTGGATCGTTGTATCTCCATGCGCTCAGAAAAAACGGACTGCTTCTTCTTTTTGCGGGAGTAATGCTGCTGACTCTTTTGCTCGCGATGGGAGGGAACATCAGTGTCCCGAGAATTCTGCAGGGCGAGTTCAGCGAGTTCCCTCAACCCGCTCTGGGGGCGGGCGAGGTCATGCAGGATGTTCAGGTGGCGGAAGAGAATCCGTTTCGGGGAGTGAAGGGGATTTCGCTGCACGAAATTTTCATTACTCTGGTTCCACCGGCAAAGGGTTTTCGTGTTCCCGCACGAATCGCCATTCTGACGACATTCCTTCTGGTCACTCTGGCGGGCTTCGGAGCGGATATGCTGCGGGGAATTCCGCAAGTCGTCCGGGTGCGAGTTCCCTTTGCACTTGCGTGGTTCGTTCTCCTGGTTGCCGCAGGAACTTTTGCGGATTTGTTCGTGCATTCCGGGAAGGAGAAGTTCCGTCACCCCAAGGATACTGCGCCGTTGTTGCTGGAGTGGGAACGCGATCGAGACTTGCGCGAAGGCGCTTCGATTGACGACAGGCTGTTTCGTCTGACGACGGGCGATTTGAATCTGATTGTCGCGGAACGACAGCGCTCCGCGGAGGCGGAGTGGGAGCTCCGCCTTGGGGGCAACGGACCGTCGCAGCGCTGGTTACGATGGCAGGAGAATAACAATGTCGTTGCGCAGCTTCCCTCGATTGAAGGCTACGAGGAAGGTCTCTCTCCCACTGTGCGAACGAAGGATTTTCTTTTCGAGTTCAATCGCAATCTGCGGGCATACAAACCGGATGAACAGTTTCTTGCTCTCATGGGTATCGGACGAATCTTTGCCGACCTGCCGGTCGACCCGGAATTGTATCCCGTGAGTGTGGAGGAGTCGCGCGGCATTCGCAGGGTCCACACTGTACCGGCTTCGAAGGGAGCGGCGTTCTGGGCAGCTCAGGCTCAGGGTGTCGACTTCGCCCGCATGGAAGGACCTTTTTATCGCGGGCTTTCACCGAACGGAACACGGCAAAACGCGGCGGTCCCGATTGCACGCGCCCGGAATTGGGAAAAGGACTGGCCGCACATCTCGACGGATGTCACTGATCCGAATGAAGTGGTTTTGAGAACAACAGGGGATGTGCCCGGCGATGCCATTCTGGCAATGGGATGGGCACCAGGCTGGACAGCGGCGGGAGAGCCGGTGGAATGGCTCGGTGCCGTGCACGCCCGTGTGCCGGCGGCAGCATTCGCAGCGTACAAGGATGGTGAAGCAGTGCTCCGGTACAAACCTCGGAGCTATCGTCTGGGTCTGTTTCTCACGAGTATCGGATTGGCGGTGTGGTGTTGTCTGGTGACGTCAGGGCTTGCGCGGCGCGGCGTTCGTCGGTTTTCCTCCGGCGCATGAGGAATCGCGCGCGACGCCACCGGCACGGGCAAATCGACCGGCGGATTCTTGCCGCGGCAGGCGCTTTTGCAGCCGGAGTGCTGGTTGTCTTTTTTCTAACGCGGGCTGACAGTGATGCGCCGGTGCCGGAGACTTCCCAGGAGTTGAATCGCACGCTGTCGCGGACGCGATCTCTTCGTGACGGTCCTCAATCGACACGAAGCAACGAAGAAGCTCCCGAGAGGCAGGTTCCTCTGTCTGCCCCGGTGAGTGGCGACATCCCGTCGGGCACAGACAGTGCCCGCTTTCTTGGACGCGTGGTCGATCAGGATGAGGTCCCCGTTGCAGGGGCCGGCATATCCTTTCACTGCAAACACGATTCGCTTTCCGACCAAAACTCGGTCTCGGGCAACGACGGCCGATATGAACTGCGAGTTGCCGATGATCTCTGTGGAGATGCCGCTCGTGCCGGCCGGGCGTTGAGTGCTTCCGCAGAGGGATTTGCGAGCAGTGCCGTTCGTGTCGTTTCCATGGAACCGGACGACGCCGGAATTTTTCGTCATGATTTTCAGCTTGTTCGCGGAGGTGCAATAACCGGACGCGTGGTTAACGAGAATGAGGAGGGTGTTGCAAACGCACGGGTCGGAGATGCGGCGATCAAGGCTCTCAATCAACGTGATGCGGAAGAGGTCTGGAGGCTGATTACGCAAACGGCGGAGGACGGTTCTTTTCTTCTCAGCGGAGTACCCTTCGACCGGCAGTTTGTCATCCCGGTCGAGGCGGAGGGCTATATTCCCGCGTTCACCAAAAGAGTCCGGGCCGGCGACGGTGAAGTCGAAGTTGTTCTCCGGCGTGGTGAGGCGAGTTTGTACGGCCGCACGCAAAATCACGCAGGCCTGCCGGTCGAGTCGCGCATTTTGATTCGAACGATTGAGCCGGGTTCCCTCGATGGCTTCTCAACCGAGACACTGACAGACGTCCACGGCGCTTTTGATTTTCCCGCGCTGCCCAAGGGGCGCCTCGAAGTTTTTGCCACAGCGTCTGAATCGGGAGCGACAATCAGGCAGGAATTGGAACTCGCGCTCGACGAACGGCGTGAGCTTCTCCTGACTTACCCTCCTCCCGCTGTCGTTGTCGGACAGGCACTCGATATAACCAATCAGTCGGGCGTTTCCGGGCTGCGAATCGGTCCCGCGGGGCTTGATCCGGCAGAGGCGCAGTTCCGCGACGGTACGCTCGTCACGTCTTCGGTGGATGGCAGCTACCGGTTCGAGATTCCCGTTTCACAGGATGGACGTGCATGGATTCGAGCCATCCCTCCGGAAGGGTGGCTGCGTGCCGATGGAAACGCACGGCTGACTCACCGTCTGGACTCTCTGCAACCGGGGGAAGAGCGTCAGTATGATGTCCTGCTTCGCCAGGGAGCTCTTGTTACGGGCCGGGTTGTCGGTTCCGACGGAGAGGGGGTGACCAGCGCAAGCGTGCGCGCGCGTGGCAATGCGGCGGGTTCGTATGCATCCACGACAACATCGTCCGGCGGATCTTTTCGAGTTACTCTGGCTCGAGGTGCCACAGTTGAGTTTTACGCGAGATCGGAAGCGGGCGAAGGAACACTGGACTACGTTGTGCCGAAGCGAGGCACTCCGGATGAAGCTGTTATTACGCTCAAGGATTTCGGCTCCATTCATGGAACGGTCACGGCGAAGGGAGATCCCGTGTCCGAAGTTACCGTGAGTGCCGTTCCCACGGGTGTTCGCGGTGCAAACGGACGAGGAGTTTCCATGGAAACACTCGCTGATGGAACTTACCTGCTGGAGTCGGTCAGCCCCGGGGAGGCGATCGTCAGTGTATCGGTTCCGGAAGGAATGAACTTCGCGCCACCGGAACCTGAACAGGTCACGGTCGAACCGGCGGACACGGCCGGTCCGGTGGACTTCGAACTCAGCCCCGGCGATGTTGTCGAGGGTGTCGTGCTCGCGCAATCAGGTGAGCCACTGCCAGATGCAACGATCGTGTACAAGGTTCCGGTCGCTTCCATCACGGCCACGGAAACGCGGCGAACCACGTCAGGGGACGATGGCTATTTTCTCATTGAAGGCGTTCCGCAGGGATTCAGTCTGACGAAACTGACTGTTTCGCGAGACGGCTACCATAGTGAGGAACGTTTTGAGGTGGGAGCCGAGGACAGTCCTGTCAGTATTGTGCTCTCTCCGAAGCTTGACCTGCCGCTTGTCGTTTATGCGCAGACTCCGGAAACGCCTGTCGCAAGCTATCAGTGGCGGTTGTATCGTATCCCCGAGCGAGGCGTCTCGTACAGCGGAGGCGCACGAGGGTGGCAGGAAACGCTGATTGAAGAGGGGCGCACGACAATTCCCGAGCTTGAAGTCGGCATCTATCAGGTGGAAGTTCGTGAGATGTCTTCGAAAGGCGGGCCAACAGGCCGAACCGGCGCCGCGGAGGGACGTGTTCACAAGACGGTCGCGCCGGAACCGGTGGTCATTGATATCGGAAGCGGTCTGCAGCTCACCGGTCGCGTGGTTTCCGATGACTCGGGCACGGGGGTGACGGGAGCACGAGTCGATGTCCTGCCACCCAAAACACGCACATCAGGTCCTCCCCCGGAGTCCATGGCACTGAGCGCGGGACTGACCGGGGACGACGGTACGTTTGTGCTCGCGGATCTGACGCCGGCGGATTATGCGATCGCCGCCTCGAAGGAAGGTGTCGTTCAATTTCGAGACGTGACGCTGAAGGCAACGGAACCGCACGAGCCGCTGGAGTTTCTTCTCGCTGTCACGGGCAATGTCTCGGGCGTTGTCACCGGGCCGTCCGGCGATCGCCTGAGCAATTACTCCATTCCATGGACAAGCAGTGTGATCCTGGCGGACGGCTCGCCCGGACCAACTGACAGCGGCACGCTTGAACCCTCCACGGGCGATCGTTTTCGTATCGAAGACCTGCCCGTGGGCCGGCATTTGCTCAAGGCCACGGAACCGGAATCGGGCCGTACGGCGGAGCTGACGTTTCCCGTCTATTCCGGCTTCGACAACAGTACGCTGAACGTTAACTTTTCCGAACGCATCAGGCTCAGTGGCACTGTCACCATTAACGGCCGGCTCTGGACCGGCCAGCCTCCCATGCTGCTGACGAGCCGGGGAAACGATTACATGGAAGTCAGTGAACCGGGCCGCTTCGAGACGTCGGTCTGGCCCGGTGAGGTTTCTCTTCTGGTGAGGCGAAACGCCCGCTCGGTTCGCACGGGAGAGACGTTCTTCCTGGAGGCGGAACCGGCGGAACAGGAACGCAATTTTGAGCTGACGATGACGGACGCGGATGTTGTCGTGATCTTTCCCGAAGAAGAGCCTTATGTTGAGGGACGCATTACGCTCATCGATATTGTCGATCCGGTGAACAACTGGAAGGTGACCGCCATGGAGGAGATTTCCACGTCACCGTCCATGTTCGCAAGGGATCTGATTCCGCGCAACTATGAGGCGGAGTACCGCTCGCTCGATGGGGAATGGGAGGGTGCCTCCGATCCCGTTCAAATTGCGCCGGGTCTTGAAAACATTATCATCATCGAAGCACAGCTTGTGGACTCGCAGTTCGTTGTCGGGTCCTGGACGCCGCAAACGGTTCCGCAGGAGTGGATGGCGCTGACCTACGATGTGACGGAAATCGTCAAGGGAGGGGGACGCTACGAAGCGATCGTGCTTCATGAGTTCGGAACCGACGGGGTCGAAATTGACGGTGGGGAGCTGATCGTCGATGGAGCCGTTGACGCGGACGCTCACTCGGGATGGAGCGGCGAGGAAAAGCGCAATCACATCTATACCTTCACGGCTTCGGGGGCGGCCCGGAGCAGTGCGCAGCTGCGTCTTCGCCTCCGCGGTGTTGGCAACCATGACACAAGCGGCGTGATCTATCTGAGACGGGAAGTGCGCTAGGCCGCCGTTAGAGAGTCGTCGGCGTTCGCAGTCCGCCGGAGCGGATGACGAAATTCGGTTCACTCTGGCATTGACCGGGGAATCGGAGGAGGCTTGGATTCGCCCCCTCGCAGACAGGCCGATCCGGCCAGGCCTGCGTTTCCCCGTGTGGGTCCATAGCTCAGTTGGTAGAGCAGCGGACTTTTAATCCGTTGGTCCCAGGTTCGAGCCCTGGTGGGCCTACCATCCAAGTCGGAAGATTTGCAGACTGCAAAAAAGCGTGTCCGGACAGCCAGGAACCGCGAAGTTGCTAAAAGTTGCAAACCGGTTGGACTGATGCCTCTTCCTCCGGCACCACAATCAGTCGTTTGAAGAGCTGAATCCGCTTCCGAAGGGCGGCATCTTCTCCGGTCGTTCTCGAAGCCAACCGAGGAACATAGTGAGGTTCCGTGATCGTCTTCGATGCATGACTTATATACTGCTTCAAAATGGCTCCGTGCACACCTTCTATCATTGAAAACGCCGGGAGGCAGTTGTGCAGATCCTTCGGCGCCCATCCACAGTCCGGGTTCCAACGGCAAATAGCTCTTCCCATGAGACGGCTGTCAGAGCAGAAATCCTCATAGGGTTCGCCCTTGTCGCCACGAACAACCACAGCACTTTCTTCCCAAGCGCCACCCGCGGAGGCAAGTCACTGGATTCGAAAAGCTCCAGAACCGCTTTCCGGTGTCTGGTGAGCTTCGCTTTGCTCATCTGAGAATCTCCAGCTTAGCAAGTTCTTCCGTGCACTACTTCGCGTCGGTATCGTTGTCCGACGAATACTTAGGATCGTTCCTCTCGGCCCGGAATTGATATAGAAGTGTATTGTGGAGAATAAGTTCCTCGGCAAGATGATTAGTTACAATCTCTGCGGCACTCTCTGTGGAGACATCACGGTACCAGATCCCGTCGGGGTAAACAATGACGATGGGCCCATCCTGGCATCGGCCATTACAGCGCGTTCTTGTGGTGTGCACGACTTCATCCAGTCCCAGGCGGGCGATTTCCGCCCGTAAAGTGCTGGTGACGTCGCAGGCTCCCCGTTTTGTGCACGAGTCCCCTTCGCAGAGAAAGACATGATACCGCACTTTACTGAGATCCTTGGTTGCCATCAGTCAGACCTCCACCAGTTCATGGAGTGAGGATGTGTAGGAGATTTCGTAGTAGACGGCTCTCCGGCCGTCGGGATACTTGAGTTCGAGGACTTCGCGATAGCCTCCGTCGGTCGGGGAAAGCCGCTTCTCCGCGCAGGTTGCGCCAGTGGAGTGGGGAACCCGATCGGGGAAGGCGATGATGCCTCCGGGCTGCACCATCATGGGATAAATGATTTCCTCGCCGCCGTCGGTATAGCCACGGCTTTCGAGTCCGCCCGTTTCGGGGTTCAGTCCCACCATCACGTAGGCGCTGTGGGTGTCTTTGAAATCCTCGCCAAGTCCATAGGTTGCGGACATCCTCAGGCCAAGGAATCGCCCCCCAGCTTCCCAGCTCCCACGCACCTCCTTGATGAACCGCATTTGCTCCGCTCCGCAGAATCCGGTCCCGATGTGATGCCCCAGGAGGAAGGCAACGGGAGCGAATTTCCCCCCATCAAAGCCGTGATCTTCCTCCTGATGAATGAGGCCAAGGGCGTTGGCTGGATCGATCAGATGAGTCCCGGCTTTGGAAGCACGAGAGCAGTACGCAGCCATAGCTGCCACGTCTGTATCCCGCCGAAAGCCAGAGAGGCAGACGGACCGGATGCCAACGCGAAGTGTTGCCACAGGGCCATGGTTGCAGGGCCCCTGGCAGTCAGTAAGGGTGATTGGCATGTTGCCGACGTCATCGCCAATGCGGTGGGCGGTCTCCTCGACAGGGCAGGAGGAGAAGTTTTGACAGGGCTTGCCGGCGCAAAGAAACAGATGGGCGTTGCATGCTTCGAATTCAGGGCGAATTGCTTCGAGCCTGGCTTCCAGCTCCTCACGGGTTAGGTCATGCCCTGCGCGGCGCAGTTGCCAGTGGAGCCTGTCGAGAGCGCTCTTTCCCCAGGACCCTTGGTGCCCTGCTATAAATCCAAGTAATTGTTTCTCCATGGCGCCCATCATGCTCAGGTTGCCTTGTTGAAGTTGGTGGCGACGCGGAAGCGATTACCTCGCCCTACTTGGGGAAAGGGTTCGCAGCAGGTCAAGTGATAATGATTATCATTATCATTTTCTGCACGAGTCCGATGTCCGCTCGAAGCCAGTGCGCGTAGTGATGTAGAAGGGAACCCACTGATTCCAAACGACTTACATCCTTACCCTGTTGCCGCTTGGACCGCGATGTTGCAAAAAGTTGCAAAATTCCGGAGCTCCTGGAACCTCACCGAAGGGTCGTGAGCTCGAGTCTCACCAAGTCCCTGCTTCCACTCGGTGATTGTTTCGATGCGGGTGGGTGGTGCCGCGTCAGGTCCAGGCTACTCCCACAGCGCGTTGTTCAGTCGATGATCCACATCGTTCTGCTCTCAGGCGCAGGAGCGGAAATGGTGAAGAATCCGGTATCCGATACTCTTGATGAAACGCGATTTCGTTCGGGGTCGTTGGTTGTCTCGAGTTCTGTCCAGGGCCCGGATGCGCTCTCTGAGTAATAAATGCGGGCCTGCATTTCATCTCTTTGTCCGACCTCTGCATCCAGGTATCGAAACGTGAGTTCAGCGGATGTCCAGGCGGTGCGCTCAGTTGTTATTTCCCAGCGAACAGGGAGTGCATCGTCAGGAAGATTCGATGGGCCTTTCGACGGAAGCATCTCGCGTGTGACTGTAACGATTGATGCATTATCAAGTCCGACGCCCATGCCATCGACAAAGTCGATCATGACGCGGCTGTCCGGGAAGCCGTCATTACTGCCATCGCCGGTCATACCGATGGCAAGTGGCGGTGCGTCACCTTCTCTGGCAAACCCTTTCCATGTGGGAACGGCAGGCGGAGCAAGGGGGCTGAAGATGACATAGCTTTCTCCCGCAGAGCTGTTGCCTCCTCCGGTTGCCCGATCGGCTCCGACAATCAAGTCGGCCAGCCCGTCCCCGTTCACGTCACCGGCACCCGCGACGCTTCCACCTGACTGATCATACGCATCAATTCCATCTATCCGAAAGCCGGCGCTTCCCAGATCGCCGAGGTTAACCGTTTCTCCGTCACTTTTTCCAAAGACAACATAGCTCTCGCCAGCATCTGTGTTTCCCATTGTATCGGCGGCGTGGGCACCGATGATCAAGTCAGCATAGCCGTCTCCGTTGACATCTCCCGCGCCCGAAACACTGCGGCCTGAAAGATCAGACGCATCGATTCCTTCGATACGAAATCCTCCGCTTCCGAGGTTTTCAAGATCAACCGGATCTCCGCCACTCCTGCCGAAGACTATATAGCTCTCCCCGGCATTCATCTCGCTCTGCGGATCGGCGAAAGGTGCTCCAACAATCAGATCAGCCAAACCATCACCGTTGACATCGCCCGCTCCTGAAACGCCGCGGCCGGCGTAGTCTCTTTCGCCAATCCCATCGATTCGAAAGGCGGCACTTCCTGGGGATTCAAGATCGACGGAATTGCTGTCTGTCTTTCCAAAAACCACATAGCTTTCGCCCGCGTTGAAAACATCCCCGGGATCAGCATGATCAGCCCCCACGATGAGATCCGCGAGTCCGTCGCCATTAACGTCGCCGGCACCTGATACGTTCAAACCGGACCGGTCGCCCTCGTCGATCCCATCAATTCGAAATCCACCATCGCCCAAATTGGTCACATCGACCGTTGAGACATCAGCTTTCCCGAAAATCACGTAGCTCGATCCGGCATTGGCGTTTCCCCCCGGATCCGAGAACGGACTCCCTGCGATGAGGTCGGCCAGGCCGTCTCCATTAACATCGCCCGCCCCGGAAACAGAGTAGCCTAATGAGTAGGAGCCTTCGATCAGGAAGCCACCGCTGCCCAGATCCGAGAGATCGACTGGAGCACCGTCACTCTTGCCAAATACAACATGCCCTCTGTCCGCATTGCGGCCACCAACGATCACATCAGCCAGTCCGTCACCATTGACATCGCCCGCGCCCGAAACGCTCCGGCCCAAATGATCAAATCCATCAATGCCCAATATGGCAAAACCGCTGTCTCCCGGGTTTCCGGGATCGACTGTTTCGCCATCGTTTTTGCCGAATACAACGTATGCCTCGCCAACAAATATGCTGTATTCGGTGGCTGCACGGTATGCACCCACGATGAGATCGGCAAAACCGTCTCCGTTTACATCACCCGCACCCGAAACACTGTGTCCTGACTGGTCATAAGCATCGATTCCATCAATTCGAAACCCTGGATGCGTTGTGGCAAGTTGTTCAAGTTCGATAACCAGCGGGAATGTGACGCCTTTGTCTGTGTCTTGATGTGGCCGGCCAGAGACAGGAAGTGGTTCTTCCGAAACCGCGGGCGTGGCGAGGCCCGCAAGAAGGCTGACAACAAGCCCCCCATCAAGCAAAGCTGTGGACGACAGGCGGTGACATAGAGACTTGGAATAACAATGAACTGGCATATGTGAACCGTCTTCCGTGAAACTTCCATACTGTTGATGATTTCATGCTACGGACGGAAAACGATCTGTGTCGAGTCGAAAGGGAAGCTGCTTTTGCGCAGGCCTGCTGGAGACAATGTCTCTGTGCTTGCAAGCCGCGTGAGTCAGCACAATCGCCATACGTCGCCACGCAGTTTGCAGGTCATGGTGCTTCCCGCTTTTGCTCTTTGTACTGAAACCGTGCCCGTATCTCCGACCTTTGCTCAGGATCGTTTGATGCCGCCCCTTATTGTGTACCACCGGGGACGTTGGTTTTCCGCAGTTCAGACCTTTCGGGGAACGTAGCCCGGCCGACTGATTTCCGGGGCCTCATGATTTGCGAGGAAACAGGCCGGCGGATTGTCAACCCACTGCTGAGCCAGGGCAATTGAGCCAAAGGACGGGTCACCCGCAGGTTTATCCGGTATTGGCGAAGTTTCCGCTCTCGAGCCACCGTCTCAGTGCGTTACCAATGACGGAGACGACAGGAGACTCATGGCCATAATGGCAATCAGGGGGCTGAGAAGGGTCCCGAACACGGGACACCTCCACCCACCAGGATCATCACAGGATCAAGAGGGCCCCCGGGCACCGTGTCTTTCAACAAATCACCTACTCCGCATTCCGCACCCGTTTCCTCCCCAAAACCTTCCTGACATCCTGCTCCACCGCGTACAACGACGGCAGCAGCACCAGCGACGACAACGTTCCGAACAAAATTCCCCAGAACATCGCCATCACCATCGGTGTGATGAAGGGGTTCGAACCGGCGAGTCCGTATGCCGTCGGAAAGAGCCCCGCGCACGTTGTCAGGGACGTGATCATGATGGGGCGCAAACGCCTCGCGGTGCGTTGCCGCATTTCGTCAATGGTGAGAAACGGAGTCGTCTCCGACTTCCCCTTGTTCAGGTAATCAACCAGCACGATCGAATCGTTAACCAGCACACCAACCAATCCAAGGACCCCAAACAGCGCCATCATGCTCATCTCGATGCCCTGTGTGGCGAAACCGATGATGACGCCGGTGAGTCCGAAAGGCAGCACGGCAAGAATCAGCAATGGCTGGGTGATGGAATTGAACAACAGCACCAGCACGAAGAAGATCGACAACACGCAAATCAGGAATGCCATCTCGATGTTGCCCATCGCTTCTTCCTGCTGCTCCAGTTCGCCTCCGAACCAGAACCGCACGTTTGGATACCGCAGCCGAAACTGCTCACGATCCAGGTAATCGGCAACCTCGCTGTTGATCGAGGCCACATCGATTACGCCGCGATCGATCTCGGCGTACACAGTTGTCGTGCGCTGACCGAAGTAGTGTATGATCGCAGCCTCTCCCGGTTCGGATCTCAGGTCGGTCACACTGCTCAATGGAATCGCCCGGCCATTCGGGTTCATAATCATGAGGTTTTTCAGCGTCTCCAACCGCCCCTTTGTTCCTGGTCGAAACTGAAGCCGGAACCGAATCCGCTCATCCACCGTCTGCATCTCGTCAACCACCAGACCATCGAACGCGATACGCACCGCCTGTGTGATGTCTGCTGTCGTCAGCGAGCGCGCCGCCATCGCTTCATGGTCCAGATCGATCTGCACAATTTCCTTACCCGGCTTGTAACTCGTCCATGCATCCGTCACGCCCTCGTGCCCGCTCAGGAAATCAACAATGCGGTCCGCTATGTCATGACGCCCCTCATCGTTGCCGATCACTTCCAGTTGAACGGGTTTTCCGGGCACGGGCGTGTCTTTCAACGGCTCCACCTGCAGACTCAGGAATCCCTCCATCGCTGCAAACCGCCGGCGCAGTTCTTTCAAAATGTTGTTCGAATTCGTCTGCCGCTGCCCCTGCGGGAGCATGTAAACCGTGATCAGCGACCAGGACGGACTCTTCCCCTCAACCGCCCCGTACAAATCCGTATCATGCTGTCCGATCTTGATGGCGATGTTCAGAAGATCGTCTTCAGGAATCAGCTCCTTCACAAGTTGCGCCAGTTCGATGGTCTTTTCCGCCGTGTGCTCGAACGAAGAACCTTCCGGCAACTCCACCTTCACATTGAAGGTATCGATGTCCGTTTCCGGATAGAGATTAAACTTCAGCGTCTTCGCACCGTAACCGAGAATCACGGCAAATCCGACAATGAATGCCAGCACTGTCAGGTAGCGATATCGCAGGTTCACCGTCATCAGGCGTTCGTAGTATCGCTGTAAAACAGCAAACCAGCGTTTGGGCCGCGGCGCCCGTCCACGCCCGTGCGCGAGGTGACATGGCAATATGAACTGGCATTCGAACAGCGACGCACCGAGCACTACCGCCACCATCGCCGGCACGTACCACATGAACTTGCCTTCCAGTCCCCCCATGAACGCGATCGGTGCAAACGCCAGGATCGTGGTCAGCGTGCTGACAATAACCGGACTCGCAACCATCGCACGCCCTTCGATACTTGCCTCTCCGCCCTCCATCCCTGCCTCACGCAGCGCATAGATGCTCTCCGACGTCACAATCGCATCGTCCACCAGCATACCCAGCAACAGGATCAACATCATGATCGTGAACAGGTTCACGCCCATACCAGCCACGGGCATGATCAGCAACGTCAGGGACACGCTGAAGGGAAGACCCACAGCCACCCAGAAGGAGAGTTTCAGATTGAAGAAGAGAAGCAGTACAATGAACAGGAGGAGGAGTCCAAGCAGGGCATTGCTCGTCAGTGTATCCAACATGTCGTGCGTAAACCGCGACATGTCGTTTGCCAGTACATAGCGGATCCCCGGCGGAGCGTTCTTCTGCGCATCATGCACGAAATCGCGAATCTCCGCACTCGCTTTTAATCCGTCCGCACTCGGCTTCTTTCTGGGCAGCAGCAGGATCGACATCTCTTCGTCGATCAACATGCGCTCCTGCCAGTCCTCGTAATCCAGGATCACATCCGCCACATCGTGAATCCGAACGTGATTCCCAGGCTCCTTTCCCTTGATAATCACATCCGCCACGTCCTGTGGATCAGCGAACTGCCCGACTGTCAGGACTTTCTTCTCCGCCACGAACGATTCGAGCGAACCGCCCGAGTCGCGCACATTGCGCCGCTGAATCGCCGACTCGATGGCGTCGTACGTCAAAGCCAGATGCTGCATCCGGATCGGATCGACAAAGATCTTCACTTCACGATCGCGGTAACCGAGCTTCTCCACACCGGCCACGCCTGACAGTTCCCGCAGCCCATTCGCCAATTGCACGGACGCGGCGCGGAGCGAGCTCTCCGGTGCCGCACCTGTCACGTACACTTCCACTACAGGCACTTTCCGCGTTGAAAGCTCCTCCACGACAGGATCATGGAGAAGACTGTCAGGAAGATCAGCCTTCCCTCGATCGACCGCTTCCTGGATGTCTCCCAGCACCTCGGACGGATCTTCCGCGTCCGGATCCATACGCACCGTAATAACCGAAATGCCCTCCATACTGCTCGAGTACAGCTTCCGAATCCCGTCGACTTCCAGGATTTCCTCTTCCAGCGGAACCGTAATCGAAAGCTCGACATCCTCCGGACTCGCACCGGGTTTGAATGTTGTCACCGTAACGATCCCAAGGTCGATCGTCGGAAACATCTCGAACGTCTGGTATTTCAACGCCAGCCCGCCGGCCACGAAGACAAACACCATGATCAGCCGCACCAAAAGCGGCCGACGCACAAAGAATGCAGTCAGTGCTTTCATGATTCAGCCTTTAATCAATGACGTCGATGAGTGAGCCGTCGATCACATGCTCCAGGCCGCTCACGATCAGCCGATCCCCCTGGCTCAGGCCGTGCACGACGGGAACCCTGTCGCCGTAAAACACAGCCAGAACCGGCTCCACCTCCTCGGCCACATTATCCACAACGCGATACAGTACCCGCTTTCGATTGCGCGATACCACGGCCGTGTCCGGTACCAGCATCACATCCTCGTACACAATCCCCTCCAATGTCACCGATGCCGTCATCCCCGGTTTCAGCATTCCGTCGTTGTTCGGAAGCGCGATCCTTACATTGAAGTTCCCCGTTTCCGGATCGGCTTTCGGCTGAATCGACTCGATACGCCCGTCATAAACACGACCGCGCACGCCCTGCGATGTCACTCTGGCAGGCATATCGACACGCAGGAAGTTGATCACCCTCTCCCCCACAAAGGTCACCACTCGTACGGTTTCGTTCGCCTCGATACGCCCGAGAAGCGATCCGGGAACGACCATCTCGCCCGGATGCGCGTTCCGCGTCTGAACCATGCCATCGACCGGCGAGGTGATCTTTGTGTCCTTTAAGTCCTTTCGAGCGAGACTCTGTGCGGCCAGCGAGTCTTCATACTGTGTCGCGGATGTATCCACCAGCAGTTCCGCGTTATCCAGTTCCTGCTGTGCGATGCTTCCGTCCGCGAAAAGAGCCCGACTGCGATCCAACTGCTTGCGCGCGTCCTCCAAACGCAGCCGCGCTTCCTCCACGGCAACCTCCGCCTTCTCCACGCGCAACTGTTGCGCTTCGGAATCGTACTCCAGCAGCAGGTCGCCCTCCTTCACAGCAACGCCCTCCGCGAAATGTACCGCCTTCACTTCCGCAGCAACCCGTGACGTCAGCTCAATCTCCTCCGCTGATTCGATGACACCGTAGGTCGTCACCGACTCCGTCCAAGGTTGTTTGTGAATCTCCTGCACCCGAACCTTCGGAATCGTCACGGGCGCATCGCTCCCATCACGTTGATCCGGTTGCGTGCATCCCGAGACAAACGCGACGAGTAATCCTACGAAAATACAAGCCTTCATGGCAGCCTCTCTCCAGCGCCTTGATCACGATCAGGAGGCGCCCCCACGGGGGCGATGGGAATTTCGCAGGGCGCTCACACCCATTTCAGCACGCCACGGTCAGACAGTTTCGCCGGCTTCCCGACTCCGGACGAAATCCTGATTTCCCTGGAGTTCCTTACTGGTGCGCGACAGTTCAGCGGGCAGAGCAGCGGACTGAAAATTCGCGCTCGATTCATCCACGGAGTACCTGTGAGACAGATCGAGTCGCACTGCCGGCGTTTCGCGGAACTGTGGTTTCAGATGTGCTCCCGGAAAACACGAACCGGCTTTGCAAATTTATTCCGGAGAATCACGCCGATGTCATTCAGCCGTTCAGAGTAACACCCCGCCCCGGTTAAGGCAATTGGGTGAGCCGCTCCGTTTCCATTTTCGATCCGGGTCCAAAATGACTCGAACCCTGCACATACCGCCCTAAACAGTTTCATCAAGAGCCAGAAATCATGCCGAATCTGATGAAGTCAAACATCTGACCTGAGAGAAGGGAAACATCTGTCTCCGGCTAAAGTTGTCGACAAGGGTGATGGCAAGTCTGTGAAGAAACGCGTCACCGACAGCAACGCATCGGTATCATCAACAATCTCATCAGAGTCGCCGGGTTTGAGACGTTATGGAACACGGAACCGGGGATGTGCACTGTACCAGTTTCCGTTACAATTACGGCCTCGATTCTTGAATGCAAAAACTCCTCCCTTGACCTGCTTTCTCTTTCTGAAATTATGTCATGGTTCCACGAACCTAAAAAGCATTGGCAGGGGTTAGCCCCAGGGGCGGTGGGTTCGATCCCCCCGAAAGGAAGGATTCATGAAGAAATCCGTATGCCTCGCTGTTGCCTTTGCGGCCGCAACGACATCGTTTGTCCAGGCTGCAGACCCTCCGGAGTTCCGCGGGGTTTATGTGCCGGTTTTCGACAACAACACGCAAAGCAAAGCCGATGCAATCATCTCGGACATCCTCGCATCGAACATCAATCAGGTCTTCGTCCAGGTCCGTGGCCGTGCAGACGCCTATTACTATCCCAACCGCGACGACTCCACGTATCCGAACCCGGAGCCCCGAGGCCAGTTGTATACCATCAGCCCTTCGGATCTCGACACCCTGCAATACTACATTGACGCTTTCCATCACGCAACTCCGCCACGGGAGGTTCACGCATGGATGACAACCTTCAACTCGTGGAACCGGGTGGCGGATCCCGTCAGCAGCTCTCATGTCCTCAATGCTCATCCTGACTGGATTACCGAAAACGAAGCGGGCGTAACCTATACCTACACCAACGACGCACCTCTGGATCCTGGCATTCCAGCCGTCCAGGATTATCTCTACAATGTCTTTATGGATGTTGTTCGCAACTACGATGTCGATGGCGTGCAATTCGACTATATCCGGCTGTTGAATTCGGATTCGGGCTATGACCCCGTTGCAAAAGCGGAGTTTCTTGCCGAAACGGGCTGGGACTACGACACAGACAATGGCTCCGGCCAGCTCGATGAAGTCTTCGAGGCCTGGCGCCGCGACCAGATTTCGCAACTGGTGCAGCGGGTTCATGAACGCACGATGCTTGAGAAGCCGTGGGTCGAGGTTTCCGCTTTCCTGGTCAATTTCAGCGACTCTGTCGAAGTTCTCGGTCAGGGATACAACTACTGGGTCGCCAACGACTTTATTGATGTTCTGCATCCTGGATGCTACTCCAGCACCGTTACGGGCACAGTGAACGACTGGGATTTCTATGTCGGGAAACTCGCTCAAAACGGTGACGAAAACAAACGTCCGCTGATTGCCGCCATTGGCTCTTATCTGTTCACGGACGGAGGAAATCCGGGATTCAATGAAACGGCGGTCACAACGTTGCGCGGAAACACGCGAGCCACTGACGGTTTCAACTTTTTCCAGAAGCGGCAGATCTTCAACGATCCAGTCTATGGATCGCAGCTTGCCGATGATCTGTTCAACGTTCCCGGACCGATGGACGATGTCGCGCCCATTCCCGCGATAGCTCACAAAGCCGCTCTCGGTGAGGAAACGACGCCACCAAACGCCCCGGCATCGGCGTCCGTGGTTCTGGTGGGCAATAATCCGGAAATCAGCTTCTCACGGCCCGCCGCAGCGGCTGACGGTGACCTGCCGGTGCACTACCGTCTCTACAGAGACAGCGATGCGTCGGTCGATCTCGACTACAGTAATATGGTGATGGAATGGTGGGACCTGGATTCAGGCCGAACCTCTTTCTCCTGGAGCGACACCCTCGCGGACGGCAATGTCTGGTACAGCATCGTCGCCTACGACAACTGGAACAATTCCGCAGCCACAACCGTGGGACCGGTGACGGCCTCCTCGGGAGCAGAGATCATTATCGAAAGCCGGGACAGTGCGGGAGTCACCACGACTCCCGCCAATGGCTATACCCAAACCGGTTCCTGGTTTTCCGGAGGAAGTTCGGTCAAGAGCACGGCGTCAGGTCTTGTCGGAACCGGCACCGAGTTTTCAACCAACTCGTCTCTTAACGCTTCCTACACAATCACGCCCGACATTCAGGTGGCAGGGCTCTATGACATCTACATTACAACTCCCTCCGCGGCATCCATCGATGCCGCCAATTCAACTTTCTCCATTACCCACGCGGGTGGCCCCACGAACGGCACCGTCGCACTGACGGCAGCCAATACGGGCAACCAATGGACATTGCTTGCCTCCGGCATTCAGTTCGCCGTCGGCACGGGCGGTTCCGTCACTGTTTCTGAAGCTTCTCCCCAGGGAAACCGCTTCTACTCCGACGCGATGCGGTTCGTTCTCCCTGGGACCACACCGGTGGCGAAAGAACCCAAACCTCAGGTCACGGAGCCGGTTAACGCCGATACAGAGGCTGTCGTCGACTCCTCTCCTCAGGCTCTCAACTACGACGACTTCGGCGGCTCCGGCGCATGGGCCACATCAACGGTCTCAGGATACTACAACGGCAACGCTCGTTTTTACAGCTCTTCCAATGTGTTTCCGGTTACAGACTATGCTGTCTGGATTGTCGATCTCCCGCGAAGCGGGAACTGGGCGATCGACGGCTGGGTTCATCACAATCTGACTTTTGCCCAACAGGCTCAGTACCGCTTTACCGACGGTAACGGTGTGGTCCGCAGCGTGCAGGCTTCACAGCGATCAACCTTCGCTGACACGAATTCCGGCGACTGGCTGATCGATGTCGATGGTGTTTCAAACGCCAACGCCTACTTCTTCAACGAAGGCCGTGTTTACGTCACGCTTTATGGCAACGCCGCCGGTGCGGAGCCCGTCATCGCGGATGCACTCCGGTTCCGATACATCGACACTGAAGCTCCCGCCGCACCCACGGGCCTCGGAGCCGTGGCCGGTGACGGCTCCGTGTCTCTCGACTGGAACGATAACGGTGAAGCGGATCTGAACGGTTACAGCGTGTACCGGTCCACCACCAGCGGCAGCGGCTATACGCTCATTGCCGGAATTCTGGCTTCGAGCAGCTACACCGACAACACGGCCGCCAACGGAGTGACCTACTATTACGTGATCACGGCCGAAGACAATTCAGGCAATGAATCCCTTAACAGCAGTGAGGCATCCGCAACACCGCAGGACACAACGGCACCCTCCTCCCCAACGGGACTTGGCGCCACAGCCGGCAGTGCAAGCGTGAGCCTTGACTGGAACAACAACGCGGAAGGTGATCTTGACGGTTACAATGTCTATCGGTCCACTATCAGTGGCAGTGGCTACACGAAGCTCAACGGATCACTCGTGGCAACGAGCGATTATACTGATAACACTGCGGTAAACGGTACAACGTATTACTACGTCGTGACAGCGGTGGACACCTCCGCCAATGAATCGTCCAACAGTATCGAGGTATCGGCAACGCCGTCTTCGGCTGTTCCCGCCAACGCCATTGACTTCGACAACTTCACCGTCAGCAGTTACGGAAGCCAGGATGTCAATACGTCAAGCTGGGCGAAACACGATGGCGGAACCACACTGGAGCTCTCCGGCAACACGTGGAAGATGATCGCACTGAACTACAATGTGACGGCTTCGACGGTGATCGAGTTCGACTACCGATCGACGGCAAACGAGCCGGAAATCGGAGGAGTGTGTTTCGACAATGACACGGCTCTTTCCTCCAACCAGACCTGGAAGGTCTATGGAACGCAGGCATGGGGCATCGCGACATTCGATAATTATACCGGAACAACCTGGACGCACTACAGGATTCCCGTCGGTCAGACGCTCACCGCGGGGTCGTACACAAATCTCGTCTTCCTGAACGATCACGACGGCGGATCGGGTTCAAACTCATGGTTTCGGAATATTGTCGTCTATGAATCCGAGAAGGTTTACGACAATGACAACGGTGCGCCGGAATACACGGAAACCGGCTCGTGGAATCTCTCGGGATCGACGGGCTATAACGGCGGCACCTATCATTACGCGACGGCGGGTGCATCTTCGACGGCCACCTGGGATCTCGACGTACCGATTTCCGGTTCGTGGAAAATCGATGTCATGTACCGTGCGAGCGGAAATCGGTCAACGGATGTGAACTACAACGTGAGCACCGCCGGCGGCACGCAAAACGTCGTTGTGGATCAGACGCAAAACAATTTGATCTGGGTGACGCTGGGCACGTGGAACTTCAATGCCAACAGCGGCAGCGTGACTCTCGATGCGGCGGCATCGACGACCAGTGGCGCCGTTATTTCCGATGCAGTCCGCGCCACGCATGTTCCTTGACAATTGACTGTGAAAACCGGCGCTCCTTTCGAGGGGCGCCGGCACTTCAAGACCTTGTTCCACTTTTCAAGCTGAACGCTTTTCAGGTGAATCACTGCGGGAGAGGGTCCTGGAAGAAGGATTATTCCGATTCCATGCGCGGCCTGGAGATCGATCCTTCGTTTGCCCTGCTGATTTCCCCGGATGGGAACGCCGGATCAGGTGGTCAATCTCAACTGGGTGGAACTTGAGCGGATCAAAACAACTGACATGCAAGACACATGGATGCTTCAGTAGAAAACAGCTGATGCCTCCTTATTCGTTTTCCACATGGTACCGCTTGTCCTGCTCTTTATTGCTCTCAGTCGACTCAGATCCGATTTGATATGCCAGCATCACCATTACCATAATGATGAGCAATATGGCCACTCCGAGGCCAGGGTGATTGCGGCAGTACCGGATGGAATGGGTCGGCAACAGGCCGGAAGCATTGAAAGAAAGCCAACTCACAGAGACGGAAATCCGGGCGAAGGGATTCTAAAGAGAGTTCTGTACGGATACAAGAAGAGCCAGGCCTTCTGAACGAAGGGAGCGAATGTCTTCGCGAACTGAAGTATCGGTAATGGCCCGGTCCACTCGACCGTTGTAGCGCCGAATGGCTGCATGAAGAGGTTTCGAGGATCCGGCCTTCTCCGAAAGACTTACAAGTGTTTGGGCCAGAGACCGCAGCTCCTCACGTTCAATGTAAGTCAGAGCGTACTCGCCGAGTTCCACTGCACGCGCCTCGTTATTGCGATCGAGATATGTATCGAGCTCGTTTCTCCAGCCGACAAGGAGACCGTGTTGAGCGGGTGTCAGGTCAGGACGAGCAAGATGCCGGTCAATATCGTGAAGGAGTGTCTCCGCTCTTGTCATGGCGGGTGCCGCCCTGCTCCCGTCGCCGGTATGTCGTGGCATGTATACCAGGGCGGCAATGGCAGCCGCCGTGCAAAAGATCGCAGCCAGTGTGGGCTTCCACAGCGCATGGGGTCGCACGGTGAGTGTTCTTGCGTAGCACGCTTCCAGAGCGCTCCGCAGTTCGAAAATTGAGCTGTAGCGTTGCTCGGGATTTGCCGCGAGTGCTCGGGTCATAATACCCAGAAGCGAGCGCGGAATGCCCTTCGAGGCAAGTTCTTCAAAGGTGCGAGGCTCAAAGGTGCCGTCGGTGTGGATGCTGGTCAGGGTTCGGTCAGGGCGGGGGGGCTTGCCGGTGAGGAAAAAATGGATGATTCCACCGACGGCGTAAATGTCGCAGCGATGGTCGACGGTTTCCGGTGAAAGGTACTGCTCTGGTGCCATGTAAGCGAGTGTTCCCGCACACCCTGCCACGGCGGAGGAAGGTTCGTTAAGTATGGCGATGCCAAAGTCCATCAACCGCACCCGTCCCTCTCCGTCGATCTGGATGTTCGCCGGTTTGACATCGCGGTGAATCACACTTGCTGCATGAGCCGCTTCGAGTGCGTCGCACAGTTGAAAAAGAACGGGAAACGCAAAGGTGAGAAGCGATTGCATGCGCCGACGTGTGACGGTCCGAACACCCGCCAGCGTGTGGCTGACATGATTCTGGAGAGTTGTGCCTTCCAGCAGTTCCATGACCACAAACACGCTGTCATCTCGTGTGAGAGCGACCTGGTGAACAGGAACAATGTTGGGATGGCGGAGACGGGCGCAGAGACGGGCTTCATTCAGGAGTGCCGCAGCCTCCTTACGGTTGCGGGAGAGCTGCCGAGGCAGAACCTTGATGGCAACGTCGCGATCAAGGCTCTTCTGGCGTGCGCGAAGAACAACTCCCATGCCGCCCTGACCAATCGGACCCTTGATCTCGAACTCCGCGGGGAGTTGAGGAATAAAGGCGGAATGGGCGCCGCTTGCGACAGTGCGCAAAGTGTCCGTTTTCATCTCAATCGTCGTCGTCATCGCCATCATCGCTGTCCGTGTTTTGCAGCAGGTGCCCGCCTGTCATTCCCTGAAAGCTGAGGAAAAGGTCGCCCGGGGAAACGGTTCCATTGCTTGGATCGAAGATCGTTGCATCCGCAAGATACTCGCTATCGATGATGTTGTTGGCTTCGAAGTAGGCATTGGGAGCGCGGCTGACGATGAAGTACCGTTCCTCCCAGACCTCGTCCCGATCAACGAGCCCGAGATCCGCCATCTGCACCATATCCATGTAGCCGTAGGTCGAAAGCTCGGGATCGTTCGTGTCCCGGTGCTCGGGAATCCAGAAGACGTCGATGGGGATAACGGTCAGATAGGCAATGGGAGTCGTAAGGCGGAGGAAAGGTTCCTGGCCCAGAACGGGTGCCGATGCATTATTGGAGGGAAGGCCGTTGTTGTCAGACGAGTAGGATGCCAGGCCCACCAGAAGAGTTCGCATGTCCGCCTGGGCGCGGGTAAGTTTGGAGCGCGTCTGAGCCTCAAGGAAATTGACAACCGCGACGGCCGCCAGAATCGCAATGATTGCAAGGACGATGAGAAGCTCTATGAGAGTGAAAGCGCTCTGCTTCATGATACTGCTCCCTGGCCGTGCAGTTCTGCTGTGAAGCCGAACCACATTGCATCATGGGTCACCTTAAGGCATGCTTAACTTCAACTGTTCTTGTGAGTGAGGAACGGCTTTCACGGCAGCGTGCTGCTCCTCCGGCGTACCGCCTTGAACAAAGCTCGCAAGCCAGATGAAACGGCTTCCGCGCGGAGAGTTTGGTTCATGGCGAACGTTCCCGCCGAACTTCCGGGCGAGAGTAAGACAGATCGAAAGGCCCAGTCCGTAGCCACCTTCGGATCTTGAACGTGATTTGTCGACTCGGAAAAACCGCTTGAACAGACCTTTTGCCTGCTCTCCGGAAATTCCCGGACCGTCATCCTCCACGATGAAGCGCGCATGAAGCTCGTCGAAAACAACGAAAATGCGTATGGCAACACCCCGGCCTCCATGCTGTACGGCGTTGCCCAGGAGATTGGCGGCAATTCGATATGAGGTCTGCTGATTGCAGGCGATCGACTTGTTCGGCACTTGCTGATCGAGGTCGAATTCGAAGGTCGCCGATTCCGCCTCCGAACCGGTTTTTACCGCGGCAAGTGCGGCTTCGATCTCACCGATCCATTCCTCGACCGTCAGCGTTGAAGCACTTTCTCTGCCGTTACCCGTCAGCAGCAGCAGAGAGTCGCAAAGTCCCTCCAGCCGCTCAACATCCACCAGGAGAGCCTCGTATACGCTCCTTGCCTCATTTGACGGCGTTGTTCGCAACAGCGCCGCCTGAAGGCCTGACTTCAATGTGGCAACGGGGGTTCGTAACTCATGGGCGGCGTCAGCACTGAAACGGCGCTCGGTTTCCAGAGCGTTTTCAATTCGCTCGAGAAGCATGTTGAGAGAGCTGGCAATGGGGAGCAGCTCCGGCTGGAGACCGCTGGTCTTGATGCGATGCTCAAGCCGGTCCTGCCGGATAAGAGCAATGTCGCCCGCCAGGCGCCGGAGAGGGCCAAGCCCGAGAAATGACACAAGCTTTGCCAGAAATCCCGACAACACGACGCACAGCAGACAGAGAGCGGCCGTGGACAGACCCAGAACGCTCAACTGATTCCTCAGGTTGGTTGTGGAAGACGCATAGTACACCATGACGGCACGTGGATGTAACGAGGCGTTTTGATGTGACGAGTCCTCATCAGGAATACGAAACGTTGAAAAAACGACGAAACGATAGGGGTGCCCTTCATATTCCTGATCGGCAAAGTGTGTTTTGCCTCTGTGCTCAAGAACCTGTGGTGGAGGTTGCCTGATTCCTTCCGATTTCTCCAGCAGCGTGTCGTGATCGATGTAGACGGCAAACAGGTCCGGTTCGCTTCGGCGGGAGAAACGCGGCCCCATGATCTCCTCCACCAGCTCAAGTTCGGTCCCTTCATCATCTTCATCGTCCTCGAAATCCACAAGCGATGCGATGGATTCCGCATTTGATTGAAGAACCTGGTCAAAAGAGTCGTACAAGGCGCGCCGGGTCACTGAATGGATAACAATGGCGAGTCCGGCCAACAGAACCGCCTGAACTGCAAAAACGATAAGAGCAAGTCGCGCACTCAGCCCCGGACGAAAAAAAGGAATCAGCTTCATTTGCCGCCCCATGAGTCTGAAAGGACATAGCCCTGTCCGCGCACAGTATGGATCAATTGCACGGGTTGTCCGCGGTCAATACGAGCACGCAGTTTCGACACATAGACCTCGATCACATTGGAAAACTTTTCCCAGTTGTAGTCGTAAAGATGCTCGAGCAGTTCTTCTTTCGAAACAATGTGTCCCGCCCGCATGCCCAGGTACTCAAGAAGCCTGTATTCCAGGGCTGGAAGCGAGAAAGACTTCTCGGCGCGAGAGACCAGGTGCGAGCGCGTATCGATGGTGAGATCCGCAACGCGCACAAGAGGGTCCGGGCTCTGAAAGCTGCGACGCACAAGGGCCTTGATGCGGGCAAGGAGCTCTCCCATTTCGAAGGGCTTGCCCAGATAGTCGTCGGACCCGAAATCGAGGCCGCGAATAACGTCCTCCGTGGTGTTCTTTGCCGTCAAAATCAAAATCGGTGTGGTTTTGCCGGCGGATCGAACAGCCCTTAGAATTGAAAGACCGTCCACCTTCGGCAACATCAAATCGAGTACAACCGCATCGTACTTTTCCGTGAGAGCCAGGTGCTGGCCGTCTTCACCGTCGTGGCACACATCCACGACAAAGGAGGGCAGTGATTCGATTCCCGCCTTCAGGTTTTCAGCAAGCCGAACTTCGTCTTCCACCACCAGAATGCGCATCTTGAATTCCCGGCGAGGTTTGCATCAATCCTCGTCGAACTCCTCTCCCGTTGCAAGGAGCTTCACCTCGCGCCTTTTCCCGTTTCCGCCAATAACTTCGATTTCATAAAGATAAATCCGAGTGGCGCAAATCTCACCCAACGACGCGGCTGGAAATTCCTCATCCAGTTCCTTCCGCACGGCATGGGGCAGTTCCTCAGGCCGAATGACGCGTTCCGTTTCAAGAAGGTCGCCGGATTCGGAGAGCTCGATCGAGTGCTGTTCACCGTCCATAAGATACTCGACTTCAAAGAGGATCACATTGTCCTCGTGCTCACGAGTGACACGGGTGACAGCGTTCCCTGATACAATGGTGGCAGCAACCTCACGAGCCGCTGCGGGAAGTTGATCAAGGGAAGTCTCCTCTTCCTTCCCGTCAAGGTCATCGACATGCTCGGGCTCTTCGTCATCGTCTTCGTAGCCAAGAAATTCACCCCTGACTGAAACCATAAATTCCGTCTCACGGTCTTCCTGATGCAATTCCACGTTATAAACGAGCCTGCCGTCTTCTTCCTCAAGCTCCACCTCCTCAATGGAGTCACCTTTTGCATGTTCTTCGATGGTCGCACGAACTGCGGGAGGAAGCTCATCCACCGGAATCTCCTTTGCCAAGGCATCGTCGACAACTGCCGCCACGAGCACCACTGCACCAAACAATATCACGAAAGCCGGAACTGACAACAAATCGTTTTTCATGGAAAGCCCCCATGTGAAGATGCGCCGAAAGCGCAATATGGAGCGCAGACTGCACACGGAGGCTGAAGCGAACCTTAACTCTCCGGTCCTCTGTGAGTGCTTCCGATATTCAGGCGAAGCATGATCCCTGCAAGATAAACCGGAGCTTCGAACGCCCGTGTGCTTCCAGGAAGTCGGGTATGGCAGAGGCCGCCAGGATCGCAATGATCGCAACGACGATGAGCAGTGCGATCAGGGTGAGAGCTCTGTTGTTCATCAGAATCCTTTTGTGAAGATTCTGTGTCTGAGACTGAAGCGCTTTTCCTATATCTTCCCTCTGCTCGGCCCGAACCAGACAATGTCGCCTTTGCTGACCGTCCCGTTGGTGGGGTCATAGATGGCCATTCCCGCCCCATCGCACCACAGATCCGGTCCGTTGCTGGAGAGGTACCATTGCATGTTTGACGTGTCGGTCCCGTAGTTCGCGAGCCAGTTCGCCTCGCGAGCCGCCCAGAAGCCGGGGCTTTGGTCGCGGGTGAAATAGTGCAGCTCATGGACTTTCGGGATGCCTGCCGGAGTGTTTTGCCCCTCGAATACTTCCATGAAGAGGCTGCTCAGGTAGGCGACCGGAGTGGTGAGGCGGTAAGGCAGGAAGTGAGGACCGGCGTCCGCGGGAGGTGCGACCGGGGTGATGAATGAGTCGGTGCCGCCATAGGCGGGATAGCGATTGTGATCAACGTGATAGGCTTCGATGGCGGTCGCGCAACTCCTCATGTCCGCATAGACGCGGCTGACCTTGGCGCGCGTTTGCGCTTCAAGGAAATTGGGAACCGCAATCGCCGCCAAGATCGCGATGATCGCGACGACGATGAGAAGCTCGATGAGGGTAAAACCCCTGAGGTACTTTGCTGTTTTCATGGAACATGCTCCCCTTCGGGATACGGTCATCCCGGTAGCTGTCGAGTTGCCAGGCGGAATGGGGGGCATGGTGACTGTCTGGCTAAACAGCGAGGACAGGAGGAGCGCGAGTCGACGTACATCTGACCAGGGTTGAGGCACGAGGGACCGGAGTTTCCGGATGAGGAACGGTGACGCTCGTTGCGGACAGCCGGAATAATGAAGGCGGCGACTGAGTAGCCTCCATCGCGCCTCTTGCGAGCATCATACACAACAGGCATTGCTCTTCATCCGAGCCCCGTTCCGGGCCAGGGCGGTTGTCGGATTCACCGCCATGGAGGTCTTTCCCTCGCTCACAGTGCTTCGAGCAAGCGCAGGCGGGAACAGTTGAAGCCCGGAGCAATCGATCCGGACACCAGAGACCGTGATCGATAATCACGGCTATGGCGACGAGGCAGAGCAAAGCCACAAGGCGGCGATCACAATTCAGTGACAAGGGATTGTGGACCACGTTATTCTTGCACAGATGGAATAACAGGCCGGACTTCGCAATAGCCAAGTTCCTCAAGATCGTTGGCGAGTGATTCGGGATTCACACCGGGCGAAGTCGTGAGCAAGGTAAGGAGCTTCTTCGAGAACTGAATGCTGGCGGATTCAACACCTTCCATTTCCTCGACTTTGAATTCCATTTCGACTGCGCAGCCGGGACAGTGGAGTCCTGTAAGCTGAAATGCCAACTTGTTTTCCAGCGTGGCAGCGGCAAGATCCGCCTCAGTGGGCGCTGCATCGGCGGAACTCACAATGAGCGCCAGCATCCCGACTTGAATAAACGCCGCCATACAGAGCAGGCAGAGCGCGCATCGTTGCGACATCCTGCTGCACGAATGGCAGGAACAAGTCTGCCTGTGGTAGTTACGCCAATATACATAACCGCCGTAGACAAGGGCCGCAATACCAACGATTGTCAGGGGAACATGATAGTGTGCAAGATACGAGGCTGTAGATAACCCGCCTAATCCGAGGGCGATCAGGAGAAGAGGAACACCACAGCAAATGCTGTGTGGCAGAAGGCTGATCAGCGCGGCAGCAATGGGTGAGAACCCCTGTGATGCGCCGGCTCTTGCAGTTTTCATTCTCGAAACCTCAACTCGTCATCATCAGCCTGGACGTCGATCAGAGGGACCGGTCCCTGCAGGTCGCACAATTCCCGTAAATGGTGATGCTGTGATTCGCCATGGAGAAGCCTTTGGGAAGGATGGAGTCGATGTTCCCCAGGCACCCTGGAAGGTCATAGATCTCATGGCATGCGGTGCAGAAGAAATGGTGGTGATGCCCAAGAGACTTTGTCTCCCACATGGGTAATGCTCCATGAATCTCGACAGGCGTGAGCAGTCCCAGTTCCTCGAGCCTCGCAATAGCCCGATAAACTGTCGCCTGACCCACCGTATCGACCCCGGCGGCTGTCCACGCCTGGTAAACTGTCAATGGCTTCCCCTCCCGCTCGAAGGCGTCGAGAACCTGGCGCTGCTTCTTTGTCAAGGGCTCCTGGTCCATAAGGAGACTTCCGGCAGTGGTGGGTGGATTCGCCGTTGACAGGCGCCGCGGGTCAATGAGAATGATTATCATTATCCGGATGCGATGGAGCAATGCCCCTCTACGATTACCACTGCGAAGACAACGGGACGACCGTCACCGTGCGGCACGGAATGACAGAGACCCTTCGGACGTGGGGTGAGGTCTGCCGCCTGAGCGGTCATGCAGTCGGAGTTACAAGCGCCGCGGCTCCAGTCCACAGACTTTTGGGAGGCGGGATGATCCTCGTGGAAAAGAGAGGTTCAGGGGGAACATCGGGCTCTTGCTGCGGGAAGTCCGGGTGTGTGCCCGGGCACAGTGGGGCTGGGGGATGATCGATGCCGAGATACGATTACCTCTGTCCAGAGAACGGGCAGGTGTTCGAAGTCGATCATACATGGACCGTCAGGTTAATGACGTGGGGCGATGTCTGCACCCTCCTGAATCGCGATCCGGGGGACACGCCTTCTGACAGCCCGGTTCATCGTCTGATTTCGACTCCCCGGATTTACCGTTCAGAGAGATCCGAATCGGAGATCCCGACTCCTTCGGAAGGTGAGACCCGGAGTGACGGACTTCAGTACCATCCATGGGGCTGTCTTTGTTGCATGCCGATGCAGTCACCCGGAATAGCGGCCTTCCAGGAAAAGCTCAGATCCAGTCTCTTCAAGAAAGGAACGTCATCATGACAATACCGGATAGCAGAATCCCGGTCACGATCCTGACCGGCTATCTTGGTGCGGGAAAAACGACATTACTCAATCGCATTCTGATGGAGAATCACGGCAAGCGAGTCGTCGTGATCGAAAATGAATTTGGGGAAGTAGGCGTCGACAACGATCTCGTCCTCCATTCGGAGGAAGAGGTCTTTGAGATGAACAACGGGTGCATCTGCTGCACCGTTCGCGGCGACCTCGTGCGGATCCTTGAACGGCTTCTTCGCAAGCGCCAGAAATTCGATCGGATCGTGATTGAGACCACGGGCCTTGCCGATCCGTCGCCCGTGGCTCAAACGTTTCTCCTGGAGGACAGCCTCGTTGGCCGCTTCAAAGTCGATGCCATCGTTACAGTGACCGACGCCCTCCATCTGACACAGCACCTCGATGACGGCTCGCCCGAGGCGGCCCAGCAGGTTGCTTTCGCTGATCGCATCATTCTCAACAAAGTGGATCTGGTGAGTGACGATGATCTGAACCGTGTTGAGCAGCGAATTCGGGACATTAACCCGACCGCACCCATGGAGAAGGCAAGAGACGCCATGGTGCCGCTGGATTTCGTCCTCGACGTCGACGGCTTTGATCTGGAGCGCGCGGCAGAGCTGGATCCTGTCTTCAAGTCCGGAAAGGCGGAGAACAAAAGCCGCCATGCTCATGAGCATGAGGACAATCATGAGTGCGGGAGTAACCATCATCCACACGACCACGACCACCATCACCATCACAGCCATGAACATGAGCACGGCGTTGTCAGTATCGGGATCGAACTGCCCCGAGCCGTAAACATCAACCGGCTGGAGGCGTGGATGCACGTCCTCGTCTCAATGATGGCGACTTCACTCTACCGCTACAAAGGGGTACTTGTCGCGGCAGGTGATGAGCGCCGTTACCTTTTTCAGGGAATCCACATGCTCTATGAGGGCCGGTATGATCGTCCGTGGAGGGAATCCGAACCTCGGCGGTCACGCTTTGTCTTCATCGGCAAAGATCTCAAACGCGAGGTCCTCGAGGCCGGTTTCATGTCCTGTCTGCAGGACGAGTCCGAGTCATATTCAACGAGCGGAGGTTGCCTGACATGATGGATTTCAAGCCGAGGCTTTCAGTTGAGCAGGTCGAGGAAGGTCACGATCTGACGCCGCGATTCGACGAGCACGGGCTGATCCCGGCTGTTGTAACGGATCACGAATCAGGTCTGCTTCTGATGCACGGGTATATGAATCGCGAGGCTCTCTCCCGCACCATTGAAACCCGCGAAGCCCACTTCTGGAGCCGCAGTCGTCAGAAACTCTGGCGAAAGGGTGAAACCAGCGGCCTGGTACAGAAAGTCTGTCAGATCCTTGTCGACGATGATCAGGACTGCGTTTGGCTGCGGGTCCTGGTCACCGGCGGCGCAAGTTGCCATGTTGGTTACCGCTCCTGTTTCTACCGCGAGGTCACGAGCGACGGAAGCTCCACGACCCTCCGGTTCACGGAAGATTCCAAAACGTTCGATCCGAAAGAGGTCTACGGCGACCTGCCCAATCCGACGAAGCTATGACATTCCTGCAGAGTCAGAAGTCCCGCTGGACACAGCGCCTCCGGGGATTCCCGGAGACATTGGTTGTTACCGATGATGCCGCTCATGTCGCCGTCGGAGTGACAGACGGCGATCTTGCCTGTTTCGAAGTGCAGTCGGGCAAAAAATTGTGGGAGAGGGTAGCGCATGAAGGCGGATTGACTTGCATGGAGGCGGTACCGGGAGGGAACCGCTTCCTGACAGGAGGTGAAGACGGTCTTCTGAAGTGTTGGTCTGTTGATTCCGCCGACCCGTTGTGGAGCCATGAAATTAAGAGTGACTGGGTTGACAGCATGGCTGTCTCTCCCGCCGGGCGAATCGCACTGAGCTCCGGAAGCAGGATCCATCTGCTTGATAAAGAGGGACGGGCGGTTCATGAGCACAACCTTGACGCAAGAGCTGAACATCTGCTGTTCAACCCGGATGAGTCGTACCTCATCGTTGTGACCATCAATTCGATCGTGCTTCTGGAACTCCCGAGCGGAGAGGTTCTTCGCGAATTGCAGATCGGGACAACTCCGCAGGTTGTACGGCTTTCACCGGACCAGGACTGCCTTGCAATCGGACTCAGCGACAAGTCCATACGCATCGTCCGGATCGATCAGTCTGAGGATCAATCCGCTGGAATCGGACCTTTTCGATACAGGCCGAAGTGTGCGGAGTGGATCGGCAACCCGTCACATCTTTTCTTCACGGACGGAGAGCGAGCTTATCGTATAGCCGGCAAGGATCTCGCCCGTTTCCTCGAACCCGCCACCGATGAGAGCCAGCCACTCGAATCAGTCATCGCGATGATCCCTTCAGCCATCGGCCTGGCAATGGCTCTGGCGGTTCACCCTGACTCGTCAGTTTATGCGGTCGGTTCCGACGAAGGTTATCTGCTCGTGGCAGGGGTGGAGGACGAGACAATTCGCACGAATCTCAGACCTGCTTCGGATGGCCTTTGCCAACTCCACTGGCCGGGCAGTGGCACAGACCTTCTCTACGCGACCGAAAGCGGAGTTCTCGGTCTCCTGAGTGTTCCATTGAACAACAGGAGATCGAACCATGGATAACCGACTTCCGGTTACCGTGCTCTCCGGATTTCTCGGAGCTGGAAAAACCACTCTCTTGAACCATGTACTCCGAAGCTCTCACGGTTTGAGAATCGCTGTCATCGTGAATGACATGAGCGAGGTGAATATCGACGGAGCCACTGTGCGTGATTCGCAGTTGAGCAGATTGAATGAGGCTCTCGTCGAAATGACGAACGGATGCATTTGCTGCACATTGCGGGAGGATCTTCTGGTCGAGATCGGGCGGCTGGCCCGCGACGGACAATTCGATTATTTGTTGATTGAATCAACAGGGATCAGTGAGCCAATGCCCGTCGCCGAAACCTTTACGTTTGTCGACGGTGAAACAAAGACCTCCCTTGGCGATGTTGCCCGACTTGATACCATGGTCACAGTGGTCGATGCACTTAACTTTCCTCACGAATTCCTTTCGCGCGATACAGTCGCAACACGGCATCTTGCCGCAACCTCTGACGACGACCGGGACATCTCGATCCTGCTTTCAGACCAGATTGAGTGTTCGAACGTCATTGTCCTGAACAAATGCGATCTCGTTTCGGAAGAGGATATTCAGGAAACGGAAGCCCTGCTCCAGTCCATGAATCCGAAGGCTTCCATCATTCGGGCGACAGGCGGCGCCGTGTCCCCGAAAAAGATTCTCGACACGGGTCTTTGCGACCTGAGTCGCCTTGCAAGGATGCCCGGATGGCTGAATCAGGACCGATTCGCTATCGAGCCGGAGACGGAAGAGTACGGAATCAGGAGCTTTATCTACAAGAGCAGGCGGCCCTTTCACAGCCGCCGCGTCCGACGGTTCATTGCTGAGGGGTGGAAATACGTTCTTAGATCAAAGGGGTTTTTCTATCTTCATTCTCACCCCGATTACGCGAATCTCTGGTCACAGTCCGGGCGAACGGTGGGGCTCGGCCGCTCCCGCAAGTGGTGGGCTGCCATTCCACGCTCACAATGGCCGGTCGATGATCCGGCGGTTCATCGAGCGTGGTCGGAACCATGGGGAGATCGCCGCCAGGAGCTTGTCTTCATCGGAACCCGTCAAATGGATGAGCAACGCATCCGTGGATTGCTCGACGATATCCTGCTGACGGACTCCGAACTCGCAACCTTCCTGGCCTCCAATCCGTTTTCACATGCCGACCACCGCACACCGGAAGGCCACTTCCCGGTCCCCCGGGAATCGTCTTCGCCCGATGCCATCCTCCAGGTTCTCGGTCGCCTTCACAGCGACAGCAATTAAAACTTCTACAAGGACAGTTACCACGATGCTTCCAGAGGAATCACAGAACCAACTCCCCGTTACCGTACTATCCGGCTTCCTGGGAGCTGGCAAGACAACCTTGCTCAACCACGTCCTGGCCAATCGTGAGGGGTTGCGCGTGGCCGTGATCGTGAATGACATGAGCGAAATCAATATCGACGGAGCCATCGTTCGAAAGGGCGATGCAGCGTTGAGCCGGGTTGACGAAAAGCTCGTGGAAATGAGCAACGGTTGTATTTGCTGTACTCTGCGGGAGGACCTTCTGGTGGAAGTCCGGAAACTCGCCGAGGAAGGCCGCTTCGATTATCTTCTCATTGAATCGACTGGTGTCAGTGAGCCTCTGCCCGTTGCCGAAACCTTTGAATTCGAAGACGAGGAGGGACGCTGCCTTGGCGAGTATGCCCGTCTGGACACGATGGTAACCGTGGTGGACGCCGCCAACTTTCTGGACGATTACAACTCGCTGGATGAGCTGAAGGATCGCGATCTTGCCCTTGGCGAAGAGGACGAACGCTCTGTTGTTCATTTGCTGAACGATCAAATCGAATTCGCCGACGTGATTCTCATCAACAAATGCGACCTGATCGATGAGAAGACTCGTGGAGCCGTCCGGGGAATCATAGCCGAGCTGAATCCCCGGGCCAGGTTGATCGAAACATCCAATGCCAAAGTTGAGCTCAATGAAGTGATCAACACGGACCTTTTCGATATGGAGAAAGCCCGGGACTCTCCTGACTGGTTGAGAGAGGCAAGGCTGGGTGAGCACACACCCGAAACGGAAGAGTACGGAATCAGCACGTTTGTTTACAGGGCGCGCCGCCCTTTCCATCCGCAGCGCCTGAGGGATTTCTTCCAAACCGGATTCCACGGTGTTTATCGTTCGAAGGGATACTTCTGGCTGGCAACCAAGATGGATGTTGCCTGCTTCTGGTCACAGGCGGGGCGCTACATCAACTATCAAGCCGCCGGCATGTGGGGAGCTGCCGTGCCGAAAGTGCATTGGCCGGATGACGAGGAGACACGGCGCGAGATCCTCACCAACTGGGCCGAGCCCTGGGGAGATCGTCGCCAGGAAATCGTCTTTATCGGGAGGGAGATGAAGCGGGATGCCATCGAAGAACACCTCAACTCCTGTCTTCTGAGCGATGATGAATATCGGATGGATCCCGAGTCCTGGGAGTTCTTCTACGACCCCTTTCCCGAGTGGAAGATGAAGGCTCCGGGAGCGGAAGACGACGATGCCGACTAAGTCCTCCGAATTGGATTGGATGATTATAGGAGGCGGGGTTCATGGAACCCACCTTTCTCTTCGCTTAACCTCCCTGCCTGGCTCCGGGGGCCGGAAAGTACGCGTCCTTGATCCTCACCCGGCAGCCCTTTGGACCTGGAATCACTGCACGAGAAACACGGGCATGAGATTCTTGCGCTCTC
The DNA here is from genome assembly GCA_028284075.1 of Candidatus Sumerlaeia bacterium. Lineage (GTDB taxonomy): Bacteria > Sumerlaeota > Sumerlaeia > SLMS01 > JAHLLQ01 > JAJFLJ01. The sequence goes on from JANQSL010000097.1 coordinate 44,518, forward strand.
CGGTCGTTCACCATCTGGGGCTGGATCCCATGGAACTCAGACGGTTTGCCGGACGAAAGCTCAGGAAGCGTCAAGCGACCCGGAAATACTTCCAGGGCTGGTACCTCAAACCACAGTATGATCTGTTTCAACGCCATTGCCGGAAGGTGATCAAAGAGAACAATCTCTCGGACATTCGATTACAGGGCAGAGCTCTCGGCCTGCGGCCGAATGGGTGTGGATGGCGTGTGGAAACGGAAAGGGGAACAATCACTTCGGAACGCGTTGTCCTCGCGCTCGGGCTCAGCGAACAGCCCAGATGGCCCGAATGGGCTCATCCATTTCGCCACGAGGGATCTCTCATCCGACACATTTTCGATCCCGTCTACCAGATACAAGACATCCCCACCGGCTCCAGGGTTGCCATCATCGGCGGAGGTATTACGGCCGCGCAGGTCACGATCAGATTGGCGAAGTCCGGCAAGTACGAGCCGGTCCTTCTAAGCCGAAGGCCTCTCACATGCAGGGAGTTTGATAGTGATCCCTGCTATATCGGCGACAAGTGCATGAGAAACTTTCGAAGACAACGATGCCCTGGCAAGCGACGTGAACTCATCAGACATGCGAGATATCCCGGCAGCCTGACGCCGGAGGTTCACGCGGAGCTGAAATTTCTCTTGAGAGATGAACGGGTTCGCCACCGCCAGGAGAATATCTCTCGAGCAGGATATCAGGAGAATCCCCTTCAGGTCGAACTCTGGAACGCGTACCGGGAATCCATCGGCTCGTTCGATCACGTGATTCTCTGCACGGGGTTCGAGCAAGGCATACCGGGAGGGGTCTTCATCCAGGACGCCATCCGAGACCGGGAACTCCCAACAGCGCCTTGCGGGTATCCGATGGTGAAGCCGAGCCTGGAGTGGACGAGAAACCTCTTCGTGATGGGGCCATTGGCGGAGTTGGAAATGGGACCAACAGCAAGAAACATCACCGGAGCCCGTCAGGCATGCGAAAGGATCGTCTCTCAAGCCTGAACACCCCGGACCAGGAAGTTACCCCTGCAAGAGTCAGGTTGTGCGCACGTCGTCCGCCGTCCAGCTCACCACCGAGTCTCCGTCGGGGCCGTCGGCAATCAGCGTGTGCCGGCCGTAAGCGTCGTACTGCCATGCTTCGACAAGGGAACCCGTTTCGTCCGTCAGACCCGTGATGCTTCCCAGCACATTGCAGAGCGCGAAGTGGCGCTGCGCTCCGGAACCGTCGTTCAACTGAGCCACCGTCACGCCCCCGCTGCGGTCGTCCATTGTCCAGATCTCGTCCAGCCGGTTCCCGTAGACGTACTGCTTTTGAATCGCGCCCGTGCCGTCCCGCTCCTCCAGCAAACGCCAGCCGTGATACACGTACTGCGTCGTGCCGTTCAACGCCGGGATGCTGTCCTTGCCGCCGTTGGTGACGACTTTGCGCTGACGGCGGTTGTCACCGTCGTAAGCATACTCCGCGATCTGCAGACCGTCGCTCTTCCGCGAGACCTCTGACAGACGGTTCAACGCGTCGTACTCCAGCAACAGCGTTCCGTCGTCCGTCAGGTTGCCGTTGTTGTCGTGCACGCTCGTCACACTGTTGCGCGTGATGATCTCGTTGAAGTCCGAGTACGTGCTCGTGATCTTCGTCCCGCTGTTGTCCCAGAAGCCCTCCCAGTTGTGCACGGCCTCGATGTTCCAGTCCTGGTAAAACCCGATCGACGACATCGACGTCCGCGTCCCGTCCGTGAACGTCCCCCGCTCGAAGGCCCGCGCGTTCGCGCTCTGAGTTCCGCTTCCCGTCGACGTCAGCCGGTACGCCGAGTCGTACTTGTACTGCTCGCTGTTGTCCGGGTCGTGCGTCTTCGTACCTCGAAGTATCACATGCATACTATAGATCCATAGGATCCGCATCCTCGCTTTTTAGCAAATCGATGATTTTTCGGAGATCGCTCTGTAGGGAATCATGCCGATATAGTTGCGCCGACACAGTAGTTTCCAATGGTGTTAAGCCCGCGTCGTTTACCGAGGATTTAGAGGCTCCCGCCTTAAGAAGCAATTTCACGATTTCGTACTCTGCCGACTCGCATGCCAAATGCAGAACTGTTGATGCATCGTGCGGGTCTCTGGCGTTCGGATCGGCGCCTTTATTCAGTAAGAAAATAACCGTATCAACATGTCCTCGACTTACCGCGTACAATAACGGCCAACCATCATCACAGTTCACCTTCGCTCCCGCATCAACCAGCTGCTCAACTACCTTGAAAAAGCCAAGCTTCGAGGCAATTGTGACAGGTTGCTCAAGGTTTCCTTCCGTATCGTTTCCTGCAAGACCAGGGTCAGCCCCATGTTTTAGTAACAACTCCACGAGTTCACTGTTTTTGTTTTCAACAGCTAGAATAAGAGGCGTGGCTCCCGCTTGATTCTTCTGATTAGGATCAGCGCCATTTTCGAGCCTCAGTTTGATCTGACTTGAAGCGTTTGCCTCTACCAGCGCATGGAGCGTGTGTTCGCCTCCACATGCAAGAACTACTACAGCAGCTAGTGAAGCTACCAACTGAGTTAACAACTTCATGGTAAATAGAGTCCATTTAGTTTGGAGGAGCACATGCGCAACCGCTTCCCCCTTCTCCACCTCCTGTCGGAATACCGAAAGTAGTTTCAGTCTTATACCCCTTCTTGTGTGAACCTTGGTTGTATAATCTTTGATTCGCGTTTGTACCTCGCCATTGAGGCACTTGGTTTCTTTCTAAGACAATAGTATGATTTGGACTAACGGAGAAGGTTTCCCAGCCGCATGGTCCGGCCGTGAAACATGTGATATCCATCTTTTTTTCCCAGATGTCCCAACGAACCAACTCCTCCCATTCCGAGTTTCCCCAAAGACAGATACAAGCTATGTTTATCATACCCGCCTTTCCCATTGGGATTTTCGCTCCAATACCGACTTTGAACGGATCACCTTTCCCCGGTCCTCCTATGCCGACTAAGGACCACTCAAGCAAAACCCACTCTTCATTCCTCTTCCGTCGCTTCTTTGCTCGGTTAGGAATTTGGTCAACTAATTGCCAATAAACCGAAATTTCACACCTAGTGCCAGGATCAGATGTTTGGTGGTTGCCAGGAGGTTGCGCGCTCCCTTTTCTTCCTCCAAAGAGATCCAAGTGAGCAACCGGCTCACTTCCGCAATAGGTGTATCTATTTCCGAAGGCTGCTTCATCATACCAAGAGCCATATGGATCTGAAGCAATAAACTTTCCTCTCTCAGAGCTAAAGTACCGGTTCTTGTAGTAGTGCAGTCCCGTTTCCGCATCCCAGCGTTGCCCGGTAAACAGCGCCGTGTTGCCCACCGCTGACCGTCCTTCTGTGGTGCGCACGTCGTCCGCCGTCCAGCTCACCACCGAGTCTCCGTCGGGGCCGTCGGCAATCAGCGTGTGCCGGCCGTAGGCATCG
>JANQSL010000105.1 GCA_028284075.1 Candidatus Sumerlaeia bacterium
GTTGGCTGATCCATCAGGGGGCAGCGACCTTACGCGGGATAGGGGCCTCAGCCGAGCGTTTCGTTTTCCGTGGACCAGTCGGTCCCCAGCCTCTCCGCGATGGCATCGCGAATGCGGGACGTACCACCCCGCTGAGTGGCTGCACCACTGAGGAACCCGCCAAGAACCTCTGCGCAGCGGGCAGTCAGGTCAACCGACTTCGCCGTCAACTTCCGGGGCTGCGAGGAATTGTCGAAATAGAGGGCTCCAAGCACCCCGCGCTCACCTCCGGTTATCGGCGCAACAAGGATGGACCTTAAGTCACCCGTGGCATCGTGATGTTCCCCCGCGAAGTGGGGGTCATCCTTCATGCGGGGAACGTGAAGGGTTTCTCCATCCTCAATGGCGCTCCGGAGGAGTGACTCAAACGGTGCCGGAACGTGGCGGGGCCATCCGGAAACGGCGAGTCCGTGGGTGGATGGGACACGGAGAAGACCTGATTTTGATTTTAGAACAACCGCGGCGTTTTCAGCGTTAATGGCGGCGGCGAGAAACTGCAGAACCTCATGGTACACGCTGACGGGCGCGGGCGCGTAGTGAAAAATCTCATGAAACGAGTTTAACGTGCCGAGGACCCGGAGGGCTTCCTCGGTTTCTTCGAGGCGGGTCGCAATTCCCGCCAGAGACCGGCCGGTGGCGGTTGCCTCCTGCGCATCGACGGAACCCGAGTTCAGACGCTTCTCAATTCCGTGGACTTCGGCGATAAGGTCGCGAAGTTTCTGAACTTCGCTCTTCATCAGAGGCTGGCTGAGTTTGGGGCTGAGAACCGACTGACCCTTGAGTGATTCGGCGTCGAGCCGGCTCACGAAGTGGATCGTCATGGAGCCGAAAATGACCCTGTCGCCTTCCTGCAGTTCCGCTCGACGCACACGCTTGTCGCCAAGGTATGTTCCGTTGCGGCTGTTCAGGTCAGTGATCAGCCAGTTTTCACCTTCGTTCACAAGGCGTGCGTGATAGCTGGACACGCGCGGGTCCTTGAGTACGATATCGTTGTCTGCGGCGCGCCCGATTCTGTAACTTTCTCCCCGTTCGAGCTCGACGCTATAGGCCCTGTTTCCCTCGCTGCTGATACACAGATACCGAGCCATGGAGAAGGGACCTCATAAACAGAGGAGATCAGGGCCGAGGCGAGCGGTCAAGGCGGTATGTATCGATGAATCCACAGCATTTGCCCGCCGACACACCGCTTCAGGTCTCCGCGGTGATACTCGCGTGGAATTCCGGCGGGGACATTGTGCCGTGCCTCGATGCCCTGCGCGAATCCGAAGGTGTTGAGCTTGATGTCATTGTCGTCGACAATGCCTCGTCGGATAACAGTGCGCAGTTGGCCGCCGATCATCCGATCAAGGCACGTGTCATTCGAAACCAACGCAACCTGGGCTGTGCGGGCGGAAACAATGTGGGTTGGCGGGAGGCCCGGCACCCCCACGTCGTGTTTTTGAACCCCGACTGTCTGGTGGAAGCCGAAACCCTCGCGTGTCTCGTGAAGCCCCTTGAGGATGATCCCGGGCTGGGTGTGACCGGGGGAAAACTCTATTATCCGGACTCGAAAAGGATTCAACATGCCGGAGGCGTTCTCTTTCGGAATGGAATCGGGCATCATCAAGGGTATGGCACCGAGGATACCGGCTCCCTGGACCTGGACCGGGACTGCGATTATGTGACCGGTGCGATGCTCGCGGTCCGGCGAGAGGACCTTCATGCTCTGGGAGGGTTCGATCCGGAGTATTTTCCAGCCTACTACGAGGAAGCGGACCTTTGTACCCGATTGATACAATCAGGGCTCCGGGTGCGATGTCTGGACGAGGCTGTCGCGTTTCATCGGGAGTCCGTGAGTGTCGGTGGCCGTCAGAGCCGCGGCCTGCTCCGAATGAGCACAACGGCACGGATCATGTACCTTCTAAAGAACCACGGCTCATGGCGGATGCTCACAAAAACACTTCCCGCGGAAATTCGCTGGATATTGCGCCCCCATCCTCCCGGTGTTCGCGGGGAAACTCTGAGGGCATGGGTTATTGGAGTGGGATTTGCTGTCCGTTGTCTCGCACGTTTTCGCCGTCGCCCTTCCGGAATTCATGACAGGCTTTAGTCAGTGAATTCAAACACCGGGAAAAGCAACCCTCCCGCAGGACGGCGGACGCGCGACTTGAATAGTACGATTTCGTAGCAAATGAACCCACGATGAAATCTCTTCTCGGTCTTGTTCCCTATATGCGCCCGTACCGGTGGCGCTTCCTGTTCGGTATTGCGTTTGTGTTCCTGGCGAACGTCTTCGGCGTGCAGGTTCCCGCCATAACGGGTCTGGCGGTGAACAGCATTACCGGCTCGGGCTTCCAGGATGCTCTGGTTACACTGACGGTTTTTCTGGTGGCGATTGCGGGCCTGGCAGGGTGCTTCCGATATCTGATGCGGCGTGTTCTCATCGATACGTCCCGTGATATCGAGTTTGACTTTCGGAATTCCGCCTACCGCCACCTGCAGGGGCTCGATCCATCCTACTACGATAACATGAGCACGGGCGATGTCATGTCCCGCATGACCAATGACATTGACGCCGTGCGCATGGTACTCGGGCCCGCCATCATGTATACGGCGAACACGGTCTTCGTGCTGCCCATGGTGCTGGGTTACATGCTGGTGATGGACTGGCAGGTCACTCTGGCGGGGTTGTCGCCGATGATTGTGATGCCTCTGCTGGTCAAGCGCTTCGGTTCCGATCTGCACCGTCATGCGCGCGCTCAGCAGGACCAGCTCGCTCAGCTTACCACTTACGTGCAGGAGTCTCTGGCCGGCATTCGCGTGATCAAGGCATATGGTCAGGAGGATTCAAGCACTCGGCGATTCGATGCGGAGAACAACGAATACATCGCCAAGAGCATGAAGCTGGCACTGACACAGTCCATGTTCTTTCCGTCGATTCGTTTTGTGGCAGGCACGGGGCTCCTGGCGATTCTTTACATCGGGGCGCGGCGAATCATAACCGGCAGTATGGACTACGGCACCCTTGTGTCGATGGTCATGTATTTTGGAATGCTGGTGTGGCCGCTGGTGGCGGCCGGCTGGGTGATCAATCTGTTCCAGCGTGCATCGGCGGCGATGGACCGCATGCGGGGGATCTTTGGTGTCGAATCCGCGGTTAAGGATTCACCCGCCACTGAAACCTTCGTGATGCCCGAATCTCTTGATATCGAATTTCGCAACCTGACCTTCACTTATGACGGAGCAGCGGGGCCCGCACTTCAGGGCATTTCGCTGAAAGTGCCCGCCGGGCGCCGCCTCGGGATTGTCGGCCGGGTGGGTTCCGGCAAATCCACTCTCGTTCATCTTCTTCTTCGGCTCTACAGAGTTCCCGATGGAACGGTCTTCGTCGGAGGGGTGGATATTAACGACTGGCCGCTCGCGGAGCTGCGCCGCGCCGTGGGAATCGTTTTTCAGGAAACGTTCCTCTTCAGTGAATCCATCGGGGAAAACATTCGCTTTGGCGCACTGCGGGATTTGTCGAGCGATGAAGCGGCGGATCTGGCGCGCATGGCGGGTGTTCACGAGGATATCGCCGGATTTCCCATGCAGTACGATACGATGCTCGGAGAGCGGGGAATCAATCTGTCCGGCGGGCAGAAACAGCGCGTGAGTCTGGCACGTTCGCTGGGACGCGATGCGGACGTTCTGATCCTTGATGATTCGCTTTCAGCCGTCGATACACATACGGAAGAGCGTATTTTGAATTCACTCCAGGATGTGATGCAGGATCGGACGACGCTCTTGATTTCCCATCGTATTTCGACGGTGGCGATGTGTGACGAGGTCATCGTTCTGGAGGACGGTGCCATTACGCAGCGCGGAACCCATGACGAACTGGTGTCACGGGAAGGGCTCTATGTGGAACTGTGGCGCCGCCAGCAGCTTGAGGAGGAGGTGCAGACTGTTGAAGCGTGAATCGAAGACCCGCCTCCGCCGAGAGCAAATCGAAGCCGTCAGGGATCACGAGGAGGAACTGAAGGAGAATTTCGAGGACTGGACGCAGGTGCGTCGCCTGTGGACGTACCTGCGTCCGCGGCGCGGCCGTATTGCGGTGGCCGTCGTCTTGTCAATTGCGCTGTCGCTGATGATGCTGGCGCCGGCAATTCTGACCCAGCACATCGTCGATGAATATATCGCGAAGGAAGACCTGGGCGGTGTTCTGACGATGTGCGGAGCCGTGTTCGTCGCGATGATCCTGATACTCGTCATCGAGGGGTTCACGAACTACGAAATCGCAAAGGTTGGCCAGGAGTCCATGAAGGACTTGCGGATGGATCTCTTCCGCCACCTGACGCGGCACTCACTGCGGTTTTACGACAAGCGTCCGGTCGGATGGCTGGTCACGCGCATGACGTCGGATGTCAATGTTCTGAACGAGCTTTTTGCACAGGGAGTGGTCGGGATATTTCAGCAGATTTTCATGCTGTTTGGAATCGTCGGGGTTCTGTTCTATTACAACCCGACGCTGGCGTTGTGGAGTCTGATTCTCATCCCGATGGTATTGATTCTCTCGCGGGTGTTTCGCGACGCCATCCGCGTGTCCTATCGGCTGACCCGTGCACGTCTCTCGCGGCTGAACACTCATGTTCAGGAAAACGTGACGGGCATGCGAGCCGTTCAGGCCAACACGCGGGAGAATTCTCAGTTCTCACGATTTGAAATTCTGAACGATCTGCATCGGGACGCGCACTATCGGACGGTGTTCGCCTATTCACTTTACTTTCCGATGATCGAGCTTATCGCCGCCATCGGAATCGGTCTGGTGATCTGGAAAGGCGGAGAACAGTTCCTGGCGGACAAGTTAACTGTTGGTGAGTTGATTCTGTTTGTCAGCCTCCTTGAGCGTTTTTTCCAACCCATCAAGGATCTCTCCGAAAAGTTCAATCTGGTGCAGTCCGCCATCGCCGCCAGCGAGCGGCTCTTCAAGCTGTTGGATGAAGAGCCTGTTATTCACGATTCAGAGAAACCGGCTGAAGCGCCCACGTTCAATCACAGCATTGAATTCGAGGATGTGTGGTTCGCCTACAACGACGAGGAGTGGGTGCTGAGGGGCGTTTCTTTCCGGGTCGAAAAGGGCCAGAATGTCGCAATCGTCGGACCGACCGGGTCCGGTAAAACCACACTCATGTCGCTGTTGTGCCGCTTCTACGATATTCAAAAGGGCCGCATCCTGATCGATGGCGTTGATATTCGCGAAATGCGTCAGGTGGATCTTCGGGAGAAGATCGCTATCGTTCTCCAGGATGTCTTTTTGTTTCGCGGATCCGTGGAAGAAAACATTCGCCTGGGAGAGGACGGAATCTCGCGCGAACGGGTGGAGGAGGCGGCGCAGGCCGTCAATGCCGCACCGTTCATAGAACGGCTGCCGGAGGCCTACGAGTCCGGCGTTATGGAGCGTGGCGCCACATTAAGCGTCGGACAGAAGCAGTTGCTGGCTTTTGCACGAGCCCTGGCTTTTGAGCCGGACATCCTTATTCTGGACGAAGCGACATCCAATATCGATA